>DATCLV010000117.1:0-1618 GCA_036563745.1 Acidimicrobiales bacterium
GTCGGCAACGCCCCCGACGACACCGGCCTCGTCTACCCCGCCGCCTACGAGGGAGTCATCGGCGCCGCCGGCGTCGACCGGGACGGCAGCCACGCCTCGTTTTCCGTCGTCAGCGCCGCGGCCGACCTCGCCGCCCCCGCCGTCGGCACGCTGAGCCTTCAGGCACGAAACGTCGACCCCTCCGGCTACGCCCGCGGCAGCGGCACCAGCGACGCCACCGCCATCATCGCCGGCGTCGCCGCCCTCATCCGCGCCAAATACCCCGACCTGTCCGCCGAAGACGTCATCCACCGCATGATCACCACCGCCGACGACCGCGGCACCCCCGGCCGCGACGACCAATACGGCCACGGCATCATCAACCCCCTCGCCGCCCTCACCGCCGACATCCCCCCACTCAACCCCCCCACGACCACCACACCACCCCAAACCGAAACCGCCACCCCACCACCGGCCACCACCAACCCACGCCCCGTCATCCTCGCCGCCCTCACCGCCCTCCTCATCACCCTCCTGGCAGGCGCGGTCGTCCTCACCCTCCGCCGCCGCTCCTAACCACTCCGATCCGTCGTCGTTTCGCGCCCGGCGGCGGTGGGCCGGCATGAACCGCGACGACGCCACCACCGGTGACGGTCCGACCACTGAGGACGGTCGGTGACGAGACCGCGGCACGACTGAGCTCGGAACAGCGGTGAATCGCGGCGAGCGACGAGGCGCGTGGGCTACGGACGGGTCGCGTGGTGGAGAGCGACGATGCCGCCGGACAGATTGCGCCAGCGCACCGCCGTCCAGCCGGCCTTGGCGATGATTCCCGCGAGCTCCGCCTGCGCGGGCCAGGCCCGGATCGACTCGGCGAGGTAGACGTACGCGTCCGGGTTCGACGAGATGCGCCGGGCCACGGCCGGCAGGGCGCGCATCAGGTAGCCGAGGTAGACCCGCCGGAACGCCGCGTTCGTGGGCGCGCTGAACTCGCACACGACGAGCCGACCACCGGGCCGGGTCACTCGCGCGAGCTCGGCCAGTCCGGCGACCGGGTCGACGAAATTACGCAGTCCAAAGGAGACGGTCACGGCATCGAAACAACCGTCCACAAAGGGCAGAGCCAGGGCGTCGGCCGCGAGCAACGTCGTCGCTGGCCGTACGGCCTTGCCCACCGTCAGCATGCCCAACGACAGGTCGGCGCCGACGACGAAGGCACCGGAGCGGGCCAGTTCCTCAGTGGACACACCGGTGCCGGCGGCGAGGTCCAGGCAACGCTCGCCCGGCCGCAGGGCCAGCGCGGCCCGGGTGGCGCGGCGCCACGAGCGGTCCAGCCCCAGGGAGAGCACGGTGTTGGTGCGGTCGTACCGGCGCGCCACCCCGTCGAACATGGCCGCGACCTCGTGCGGCTGCTTCTGCAGCGAGGCGCGAGTCGGCCGGGCGGTCGTCGCGTCGGGCCGCCCGGGCACCGGGGAAGGTCCGGACGGGCTCACGACGAGACGACCGGCAGCGACCGCCGGCGACGGGGCGGGGTCACGTTCGAGGCGACGTGGGAGCGCACGCGGTCGTCCGTCGGATCGTCCGCCGGTGTGTGGTGCACCTTCAGCCGCCGGTACAGCGTGTCGCGCTGGGCCGGGAT
>DATCLV010000143.1:0-3736 GCA_036563745.1 Acidimicrobiales bacterium
CCTGTACCCGCCGGTGTCGACGTTCCCCCGGGCCGACGAGAAGCGGCCGGTCATCCTCGGGGTCGGGCGGTTCTTCGTGCCCGGCACCGGCCACAACAAGAAGCAGCTCGAGCTGGTCGGGGCGTTCCGCCAGCTGGTCGAGCGGGGCCAGGCCGAGGGGTGGGAGCTGCACCTGGTGGGGGGCTGCGCCCCGGAGCACCGGCCGTACTTCGAGCAGGTCGAGGCGGCCGCCGAGGGTCTGCCGGTGGTGCTCCACCCGGACGCCAGCGGTGCCGAGCTGCGGCGGCTCTACGGCGAGGCGTCGGTGTTCTGGCACGCCGCCGGCCTGGGCGAGGACGCCGAGAAGCACCCGGAGCGCCAGGAGCACTTCGGGATCACCACCGTCGAGGCGATGTCGGCGGGGGCGGTGCCGGTGGTGATCGACGCCGCCGGACAGGCCGAGATCGTCGAGCCGGGCGTGTCCGGCTTCCGGTTCACGACGGTGGAGGAGCTGATCACCCACACCGAGGCGCTCCTCGCCGACGAGGCGCTGCGCTCCCGCCTGTCGGCCGCCGCCGAGCAGCGGGCCGCCGACTTCGCGTGGCCCGCCTTCACCGAGTCGGTGCGCGCCCAGATCCTGCCCTGACGGGCGGCGGTTCCGGTCCAGCCGGTCGCCGCGCCGGGCCCGACCCGGCGGCTCGACCCGGCGGAGATCCGGCCTACGAGTCGGCCGTCCCGTCCCCTTCGTCCTGCGGCGGCAGCGTGTGGCCCGCCAGCAGGCGGCGGGCCGCCGTGGTGGGGGAGAGCCGACCGGCGCGCACCGCCGACTCGACCTCGTCCCAGCGGCGGGCGACCTCGGGGTCCTGCCGGAAGGCGTCGAGGAGGGTCTCGCGGATCTCGTCCCACATCCACGCCACCGCCTGACCCGCCCGGAGGCGGTCGAGCGCCCCGGTCGACCGCAGGTGCTCGGTGCACCGTTCGATCGCGGCCCACGCCTCGTCGACGCCCTCGCCGGCCAGCGCCGAGACCGGCAGCACCGGCACCGCCCAGCCGTCGTGCTTGGGGCGGAGCAGGTGGACGGCGTGGCGGTAGTCGGCCACGGCCCGCCGGGCCGCGGGCTCCAGGTCGCCGTCGGCCTTGTTGACCAGGATGACGTCGGCCAGCTCCATGATCCCCCGCTTGATGCCCTGGAGCTCGTCGCCGCCGCCGGGTGCGGCCAGCAGCACGAAGCAGTCGACCATGTCGGCCACGGCGATCTCCGACTGGCCGACGCCGACGGTCTCGATGACCACGACGTCGAACCCGGCGGCCTCGCACAGCAGCCCGGCCTCGCGGGTCCGGCGGGCGACGCCGCCCAGCGCCCCGCCGGAGGGGGAGGGGCGGATGAAGGCACCCGGGTCGCGGGCGAGGCGCTCCATGCGGGTCTTGTCGCCGAGGATCGACCCGCCGCTGCGCCGGCTCGACGGGTCGACGGCCAGCACCGCCACCCGGTGGCCGCCGGCGGTGAGCCGGGTGCCGAGCTCCTCGACGAACGTCGACTTCCCGGCGCCGGGGGTGCCGGTGATCCCGACCCGGACGGCCTTGCCGGTGCCGGGGAGGACGGCGTCGAGCAGGGCCGCCGCCTGCGCCCGGTGGTCGGGTCGCGTGGACTCGACCAGGGTGATCGAGCGGGCCAGCGCCCGCCGATCCCCGGCGCGCACCGCCTCGACCAGCTCCTCGACCCCGGGATCGCTCACCCGGGAGACCTTACGCACCCGGGCTGCCCACCCCCGCTCCCGTCCCACCTCCGTCCCTCGCCCGCCCGGGCCGAAGATCTCGGGGTGGAAGCGATGAGTTCGCGGTGATCGGGCGGTCGGAGAGGGGTGGCACCGCACCGAGGCGGGCCCATCCACGGAAGGAGCGAGGACATGAGCGATGCCAGCAAGGTCGTCTGCGACGTCTCGGTGTCGGCGGACGGGTACTCCGCCGGCGTCGGCCAGACGGAGGAGCACCCGTTCGGCGACGCCGACGAGGGCCTCCTGCACGGCTGGATGTTCGAGACCCCCGAGGAGAACAAGGCCGAGATCGACGCGATCGTCGACGCCAAGGCGTTCATCATGGGACGGAACATGTTCGGTCCCGTCCGGGGCGAGTGGGACCGCGACTGGCGGGGCTGGTGGGGGCCGGAGCCGCCCTACCACGGGCCGGTCTTCGTGCTGACCCACCACCCGCGCGAGTCGATCGAGATGGAGGGCGGCACCACGTTCCACTTCGTCACCGACGGCATCGAGTCGGCGCTGGCGCAGGCCCGGGCGGTGCCGGGCGACCGGAACATCTCGGTCGCCGGCGGCGCCACGACCGTCAACCAGTTCCTGGCGGCCGGGCTGCTCGACGAGCTGCGCCTCCACATCACCCCGCACACCTTGGGCGCCGGCACGCGCGTGTTCGACGGCGTCGGGAAGCTGCGGCTGGAGCAGGTCTCGGCCCGGCAGACCAGCCTCGTCACCCACCTGACCTACCGGGTGCTCCACTAGCTGCACCGGCCGTCCTCCCGCCGCAGCGGCGACGGCCGTGCCACGGCGGCTGCGCCCGGGGGCGCCCCTCCGCCGGGCCCGAGCAACGGGTGGTCGCCCGGCCTCGCCCGGTCGCCCGAGATTCCCCCGGTTTCGGGCCCGGCGCCCACCCGGCGGTACGTAGTGTGGTGCCCGGAGCGCCGAGCGTGCGCGGCGGACAGGAGGCAGGCAGGATGGCTCGACGTCGGACCCTTCGCGTGGTGGTGGCTGCGGCGGTGCTGGCCGGAGGCGCGGTGCTGGGCATCGTCCCGGCGGCGCCGGCCGCGGCCGAACCCGATCCCGTCCCCGTCACGTTCACGGTCAGCACCAGCCAGGCCCACCCGGGCGACACGGTGACGATCACCGCCACCTTCGCCGACCCCGACGGGGCCGACGTGGCGTTCAGCTACCTGAGCCTCAACCCCCACTTCGTCACGTGGTTCGACGGGCCGACGTACAGCTTCACCAGCTGCACGGGCGACATCACCTGGTGCGAGCTGCGGGGTGACGACCACACCGCCCTCGCCCTCCACCACGCGGCCCCGATCCCGGGAGGCCAGACGCGGACCGCCACGTTCACCTACACGATCGCCACCGACTCGTCCTGCGGACCGCTCGAGGAGGCGTCGTTCTTCTTCTACTCGTACCGCGAGACGGCGGCGGGCGGCACGGACGCGGTCGTCCCGGGCCCGTCCACCATCGTCGTCTGCTGACGGCGCTGCCGCACCGGCGTTCCCGGCCGGCGTCGGACCTCAGCTCGCCCGGGTCGCCGCCAGCACGGCCGCGATCCGCGCGGCGGCCTCGTCGGGGTCGAGCGCCGCGCTGTCGACGGTGAGGTCGCCGGGGTGGAGCGGCGACGGGTCGTGGGTCGCCAGCAGCTCCCGCAGCCGCGCCACGTCGACCAGCTTGCCCCGGGCGCGGCGACCCTCGTCGGCGAGCCGGGCCGCCAGCACGGCGTCGGGTGCGGTCACCCGGACGAACACCGTGCGGCCGCCCTCGGCGTGCACGGCGGCCGCGGCCCGGTCGGCGAACGCCTCGAAGCGGGCCCGCCCGTCGGGCCCCGCCCACGCCGAGTTGTTGGTGAAGACCACGTCGACGTCCTCGCGGGCGGCAGTGGCGAACACGTCGAGCCGCAGCCGGTGGAGCACCTCGCTGAACGGCGGCGTGCCGAACCCGAAGACGGGGGCGACGGCGTCGACCGTGAGGTGGTTGTGGAACAGGCGGGC
>DATCLV010000264.1:0-9802 GCA_036563745.1 Acidimicrobiales bacterium
CCGGCAGCCCGGTGGACGCCGGCAGCTCGATGCGGACGATGCCCGCCCACGGACCGGACGTGCGGGTGCCCGGCGCCAGCCGGACGTAGGCCGAGAACCGCTCCTCGCCCAGCCGGAACAGGCTGGTGCGCTGGCCGGGGCCCAGCAGCCGGACCCGCTCGTGGTGGGCGGGCGGCAGCAGGCGCCGGTGGTGCGTCTTGGTGACGCCCACGACCGGCAGGTCGCGCGAGCGCACGTAGAACAGCGGCCCGTCGACCAGCGTGAGGTAGCCGGCCGAGCACAGCTCCTCGGCCAGCCGGCCCTCGTGGGAGCGCATGCGGACCTGCAGCTCGTCGAGCGGGGCCTTCGGCGTGGTGAGCGGGGTGGACGCCGCCACCCAGCGGTAGCCGCCGGCCACCTCGGGCAGCTGGACGCGGGAGCCCCCGCCCAGGATGACCATGCGGGTGACCTCGCAGCGCTCGAACCGGAACGGCCGGCCCGGCTCCAGCACCGCGGCGCCGACCCCGTGGGCGCCGGCCACGCCGAAGAGCGTGCCGTCGGGACCGTCGAGGTAGAGCGCGCCCTCGCCCCGGCGGACGCCGTCGACGAACGCGAACGGCCGGCGGCCGTCGTCGGGCGTGCCGTCGTGGAAGGCGAGGTGGTCGGGCCCGTCCTCGACCAGTTCGGCGTCGTCGCCGACCTCGGCCTCGGGGTCGACGAGCATGGCGGGCCCGTAGGCCGCCGCCCAGTCCTCCATGTAGATGGCGGGTGCGCCCGCCGCCGAGCTGTTCACCGCAGCCTCCTCGCCGCTCTCCGTGTCGGACAGTTGTTCGCTCGCCCGGCAGCCAACATAGGCACGGGGTGTGACAGTGAAGGGGGACCCTCCGGCCGGAACCCGGCGGAAAACCCGCGGGAACGGCGGCGATCGGCGGCGAACGCGTGCGAACGGCGGTCGGTGGCGACGGCTGGGGGAGGCCGGGCGGCGGGCGAGGCCGTGGGCAGCTACGGGTGGAGGCGCAGCTTGTCGAGGGCCTTGTCGACCGTCCGGCGGTCGCCGGCCACGGCGAACCCGGCCACCCGCAGCTCGTCGGTGGTCACGGCGGCGACCGCGGCCCGGTTGTCGACGTCGTTGTCCGTGCCGAACAGGTCGTCCGTGTAGACGGCGACGGTGAGGCCACGGCCCAGCGCCCGGTCG
The DNA here is from genome assembly GCA_036563745.1 of Acidimicrobiales bacterium. Taxonomy (GTDB): domain Bacteria; phylum Actinomycetota; class Acidimicrobiia; order Acidimicrobiales; family VFJN01; genus DASXTK01. The sequence continues at coordinate 1,175 of DATCLV010000264.1, forward strand.
AAGGCCCGGCGCACCGCGGCCGCGCTCCCGCTCAGCACCACCACCGGTCGCCCGAACATCGGGTGGTACTTCACGCCGGAGGCGTCCTCGTAGGGGAGGCCGATCAGCCCGGGCGAGGTCGTGCCCAGGCCGCCGGCCACGAAGGCCGTCACGTTCAGCTCCTGCCAGGGGGCCAGGTCGTCGCGCAGGACGACGGCGATCTTCACGTCGTCGGCCGCCTGGCGGCCCGGCCCGGCAGGGTCGTCGGTCGTCGGGGTCGTCTCGGTCATCCACCCAGCTCAGCGTGGGTCCTCGCCGCCGGTCTTGTACGTTCTTCGCGTGCACTCCGCGGCCGTCGAGCAGGTGCGGGCCTGGCGCCCGGCGCTGCCCGGCGTGCGCGAGGTGTTCCACGCCCGGTTCGTGGCCCACCGCTACCCGCCCCACACCCACGACACGTGGACCGTGCTCCTGGTCGACCAGGGCGCCATCCGCTACGACCTCGAGCGCCGGCCGCACGGCTCCGACCTGGGCACGATCACGGTGCTGCCGCCGGGCGTCGTCCACGACGGGCGGTCCGCCCACCGGGCCGGGTTCCGCAAGCGGGTGCTGTACGTCGAGACCGACGTCCTGGGCGAGGACCTGGTCGGCCCGGCCGTCGACCGCCCCTCGATCGTCGACCCCGGCCTCCACCGACGGCTCGACCGGCTGCACCGCCAGCTCGCCGGGCGCGACGAGCGCCTCGGCGGCGAGGCCACGCTGGCCCTGGTGGCCGAGCGGCTGGCCGCGCACCTCCGCCGCCGGGCGGGGGACTCCTGCGCCAGGGGCGACGCGGGCGACGGGGTCGGCGGGGGAGCGTCGGGGGCGCCGCCGCCCGACCCCCGGCTCGCCGACCGCCTCCGCGACCTCCTCGACGCCCGCGCCCTCACGCCCCTGACGCTGGCCGAGGCCGCCGCCACCCTCGACGCCAACGTCACCCACCTGGTGCGGAGCTTCACCCGCGCCCACGGCGTCTCGCCCCACGCCTACGTGGTCGGGCGCCGGATCGACGCCGCCCGCGCCCGGCTCCTCGACGGCGTCCCGCCCGCGGTCGTGGCCGCCGAGACCGGCTTCCACGACCAGGCCCACCTCGGCCGGCACTTCGTCCGCCACGTGGGGACCACGCCGGGCCGGTTCGCCCGGGCCGGGGCCCGAACCCGGCGCCCGCGGCCCGGCTGGACGCCCGCTGCGGGACGCCCGGCATAATCGGCGCCCATGACGGACCTCGCGACCATCGCCCCCGCCTTCGTCGACATGGCCCACCGGATCGTGTGGTGCACGGTCGCGACGGTCGGCCCCGACGAGCAGCCGCGGACCCGCATCCTCCATCCCTACTGGACCTGGGACGGGACGACGCTCACCGGGGTCATCGCGACCAGCCCCACCCCGCTCAAGCGGGCCCACCTCGACCACAGCCCGTACCTGTCGCTCACCTACTGGCAGCCGAACCACGACACCTGCACCGCCGACTGCTCGGCCGAGTGGATCCTCGACGACGCCGGCCGCGAGGAGCTGTGGCGCACGCTGGCCGAGGCCCCCGAGCCCGTCGGCTACGACCCGGCGATCATCCCGCCGTGGAAGGACGGTCCGCTGTCGCCGGCGTTCGCCGGGCTGCGCCTCCGCCCGCACCGCCTGCGGGTGATGCCCGGCGAGGTCATGCTGCAGGGCAAGCCCGAGCTGCTGATGACCTGGTCCGAGAGCTGAACCGGCGACCGCCCGCCCCCCCGGGACCCGGCACCCGACCGTGGAACGCGAGATCACCGCTCCCGTCGACCTCTGCACGCCCGAGGGGCGGCTCGACCGCGCCGCGGTCGGCTGGACGCGCCGCCCGCTGCACCGGTGCGCGCTCCCGGGTCGCTGGGGCCGCCGCAAGCGCTGGGACTTCTGGAACCTCATCGGCCCCGACCTGGCGCTCAACCTCACCTACGCGGACGTCGACTACCTCGGCGTCGTCGACGTCTGGTGCGTCGAGCTGTCGACCGGCCGCACGATCGAGAAGTCGGTGGCGGTCCCGCTCGCCCGGGGCGTCGACCTGCCCGACGAGGTCGGCGGCGCCCCGCTCCGGTACGAGGGGCGGGGCCTCGAGGTGGCGATCACCGAGGTGGCCGGCGGCACCCGGCTGCAGGTGGCCTTCGGCGACGACGCCGAGCAGGGCGAGGCCTTCGACCTCGACGTGCTCGTCCACCGGCCCGACGGCCACGAGTCGCTGGGCGTCGTCATCCCCTGGAGCGATCGGCGGTTCCAGTACACGACCAAGGACGTCGCCCGGCCCGCCGCCGGCAAGGTCGAGTGGGGCGACCACGTCGTCGAGCTCGACCCCACCGACGGCCGCTCGTGGGGCTGCCTCGACTTCGGCCGGGGCAAGTGGCCCTACCGCACCCGCTGGAACTGGGGCGCGGGCGCCGGGCTGGTCGACGGGGTGCGGGTCGGCCTGCAGCTCGGCGGCAAGTGGACGGTCGGCACCGGCATGACCGAGAACGCCCTGTGCGTCGACGGGCGCCTGTCGAAGGTGTCGGAGGAGCTGGAGTGGACCTACGACCGGCGCGACTGGCTGCGGCCGTGGCGGGTCCGCACCCCGCGCTCGTCACGGGTCGACCTCACCTTCACGCCCGTGTACGACAAGGTGTCCCGGCTGCAGGCGGGCGTGGCGGCGTCGTCGGTCGACCAGTGCTTCGGCACCTGGTCGGGCACGATCGTCCCCGACGACGGCGGGACGATCGCCGTCGACGGCATCGTCGGCTGGGCCGAGGAGGCCACCTGGCGCTGGTGAGGCGCGCCGACGCCCGACCGCTCGGTGCACCTCACCCGCGGGAGCGCTCGGCGAGCGCTCTGCGGCTCCCCGCCGTCGGCGCCCCGGTAGGGTGGCGGCGATGACTGCCGGGTCGGCCGTGGGCCGTGAGCGGAAGGGGCACCCGGCCGAGGTTTGATCACCCCGCGGGCCCGGGGCCCGCCGCCCCTGCGAGCGCCACCGAGCGGATCTCGCAGAGGAGAGGAGGTGATCACATGACCCAGCCGGACCCGCAGGCGTTCATGACCCGCCACGCCGTCGGCGACGTCGTCGACGGCCAGGTCGTCGAGCACGTGCCGTTCGGCGCGTTCGTCGAGCTTGGCCAGGGCGTCCACGGACTGCTCCACCACATCGAGCTCCGCGGCGGCGACGCCCCCGCGATCGGCACCGCCGTGCGCGTGGAGATCCTCGCCATGGACCCCGACCGCAACCGCGTCGCGCTCCGCCCGGCCTGACCGCCGGGGACGAGCCCGAGGACGAGGGGAGGGCGGCCACCCGCCCTCCCCGCCGCGGGCGGCCCGGGGTGGGGTGACGCCCCGCGACGATCTTGCCGGGACGACCGCGCACCCGCCGTCCGGGACGGACATCAGGGCGACATGGAGGAGCTCGGCGCCTTCGAGAAAGATGTCGTCTTCGACTTCGCGGCGGCGGAGCGGTTGCGTGCGGCCCTGGTCGCCCTCGCGGAACGGGTGGGCGCCTCACGGCAGGTCCGGTCCGAGGGCCTCAAGACGGCCAGCAAGGACTGGCACGGCGACGCCGCCACGAGGTACCCCGCCCGGGTCGTCCAGGGCATGAAGGACGTGACCCGACTCGGCCCGGCGATCGGCCTCGCCGCCCAGCAGGTGGCACGCCTCGCACAGGCCGCCCGGGAGGAGAACGCCCGACGGGCCGCCGCCCGGGCCTGGGTCGCCAGGAAGGAGCAGTGGGAACGGGACCACCCGAAGCAGTGGTGGGACCCCCGGGACTGGGACGACTACCTCTCGGCCCCGAACTGGGAGGAGAAGATCGGGCCGATGCCGTCCGGCCCCATCACGCCGCCGGTGATCATCCCCACCGCCCCGGCCACCAGCAGGAGCTGAGGCGAGCGTGGCGGATCTCGTTGCCGGCCGCCCGCCGGCGATGCGTGCCGCGGCGAAGCGCTGGGACGCCGAGGACGGGCGCCTGGAGCGGCTGCTGGCCGCGGCACGGAAGGGCGCCACCGACTTCCAGCGCGGCACGACCTGGGGTCGTTTCGACGGCGGGCCGCTGTTCACCAGCGTGCAGACCTGGATCGACGCCAACCGCAACGACACCGCGCTGCTGAAGGTCGTCGCCGAGGCCCTGGAGGAGGCCGACATCCGGCTGGCCAACGGGGTCCACGTGCTCTCCGAGGAGCAGGCCCGCGCCCTCGCCCAGGCGCTGCACCGGCGCGGCTTCGACGTCCCCCGCGGGCCGTTGGACGTGGCGCTGCCCAAGGTCACCGGGTTCGACGTCAGCACCGGCTTCACCGACGACCCGGTCAACGCGGCGTCCGGCAACTTCCTGGAGGTCGAGGTCGACCTCGCCTTCGGCCCGCTGCTGCCGTGGTTGCAGGTGCGGCGCACGTACAACAGCCGCGACGACCTCGTCGGGCCGCACGGTCCCGGCTGGTCGTCGTGGGCGACGTGCCGCCTGCGACCGACCGCCGGAGGTCGGGACGCCCGCTGGCGCGGCCCCGACGGCCAGGTGGCCGCCGTCCGGGTCGCCGCACGACCGGAGGACGCCGACGACCCGCGGGCGCCCCGGGTGCCCGGCCACGACGCGGTGGCGGTCCCAGCCGCCACGGGCGAAGGCCTGGAGCTGCGCTTCCCGCGGGACGGGCTCCGCTGGTGCTTCGAGCCCGAGGGCCGCCCGGTGCGGATCGACGCCGGTCCCGGCGCCGGTGTCGAGCTGGCCTGGGAGGGGGATCGGCTGGTGGCGCTCCGCCACGAGCGCGGCCGGGCCGTGACCTTCACCTGGGACGACCGCCGCGACGCCGACCCGTCGGCCCCCGGACCGGGCCGCATCGTGGCGGCCCTCGCCGACGACGGGCGTCGGGTCACGTACGACTACGACGACCGAGGCCGGCTGGTCACGGTCACCGGACCGGCCGGGGCCCGCCGGTACACGTGGGACGACGGCGACCGGTTGGCCTCGGTCACCGACGCCGACGGCGTCGTCCTCGTCCGCAACCGCTACGACGGGCAAGGTCGGGTGCTCGCCCAGCGGACCCCGTTCGGGCGGGAGGCGCGGTTCACCTACCGCCCGGGGCCGGTCACCGAGGTCGGCGACGCCGAGGGCGGGCCGAGCAACGTGTGGCACCACGACGCCGAGGGCCACCTGGAGGCGGTGGTCGACGCGGCGGGCCTGCCCACCCTCACCCGGTGGGGACCCCGGGACCGCCCGGTGTCGGTGACCGACCGGCGCGGCGGCACCACCACCCACGCCTACGACGACCTGGGCCGACCGACGCGCATCGAGCACCCTGACGGCACCTGGGTCGAGCTCGCCTGGGACGACCGGCACCGCCTGGTCGCCGCCACGGCGCCCGACGGTGCGACGGTGCGCTTCGGCTACACGGGCGAGCACCGCCAACCGACGGAGATCGTCGACCCCGAGGGCCACGCCACCGTCGTCGAGCTGGACGACGGTGGCCTGATCCGCCGGGTCACCGACGCCGACGGCGTCACCCTGGCCTTCGCCCGCGACGCGGAGGGCCGGGTCACGGCCGTCACCGACGGGGCCGGTCGCACCTGGCGCCACGAGTGGGACGCCACCGGCCGGCCCGCCGCGGTCACCACGCCGCTGGGCCACGTCACCCGCTTCGAGCACGACGGCGCCGGCCGGCTCGTCCGGTGGCAGGACCCCCTGGGCGGCACCTGGAGCGTCGAGCGCTCGCCGGCCGGACGGGTCACCGCGGCCGTCGACCCCCTGGGCCACCGGACCGAGGTCCGCTACGGCGACCACGGCGAGCCGGTGGCGCTGACCGACCCCGCCGGCGGCACGACGACGTGGGACCACGACGCCCACGGCCGCTGCGTCCGGGTGACCCTGCCGGGCGGCGCCACCTGGGCCCACCGCTACGACGAGCTCCACCGCTGCGTCGCCACCGTCGACCCGGCCGGGCACACCTGGCGGTTCGAGCACGACGCCGAGGGCGCCGTGGTCGCGACCGTGACACCGACCGGCGTCCGCCGCACCGTCGACGTCGACCCCACCGGGCGCCTCGTCGGGTACGGCACGGGCGACGACCGGGTCACGCTCGCCTACGACGCCAACGGGCGGCTCGTCGCCCAGGTCGCCGGCCTCGGCCCGGGCGACGGCGGCGGTGCGGGCCACGGTGGCGGCGCGGGCGACGACCCGACCGCGGTCACCGCCGCCGGCGCCCGCTACGACGGTTGCGGCCGCATCGTCGAGATCACCGAGCCCGGCGCCGGTACCACCCGCTTCACCTGGTCACCCGGCGGCCGACTCGTCGCGGTGGAGGGCCCGACGGGCGGCACGACCCGGTACCGCTACGACGCCACGGGGCGCCTCCGCACGATCGTCGACCCGGTCGGTGGGCGCACCCGGCTGCGCTACGACGCCGACGGCCGGCTCGTGCGCGTCACCGACCCGACCGGCGAGACGGTCCGCTGGGAGCACGACGCCGCCGGTCGCACGATCCGCGTGACGGCCCCCGACGGCGGCACCACCCGGTACGCCTACGACGCCGCCGGCCGCTGCACGGCCGTCACCGACCCGACCGGCGCGGTCACCCGCACGACCTACGACCCGGCCGGTCGGATCGTGGCCGTGACCGGCCCGGAGGGCGGCACCTTCCGGTTCGGCTACGACGCCGCCGGGAACCTGGCGACCGCGACCGACCCCACCGGGGCGGTCACCAGCTACGGGCACGACGCCCTCGGCCGGGTGGTCCGCCGCACCGACCCGCTGGGTCGCACCACGAGGTACGTCCACGACCCGGACGGGCGCCTGGTCGCCCGGATCGACCCCGACGGCGTGCGGCACCAGGTCGCCGGCGGCGAAGGGTCGCCGGCGGGCGGCGACCGCCCCGTCCACCACACCTGGGACGCCGACGGCAACGTCGTCGGCCGGGACGGCCCCGACCTCCGGCAGGCGTGGGCGTTCGACCCGGCCGGCCGGACGGTGGCGCACGAGCTGGCCCTCCGCGACGCGGCCCCGGCGGTGACCAGGGTGGCGCGGGACGGCTGTGGCCGCGTGGTGGCCCTCGACGACCCGGCGCTCGGGCGGGTCGCCGTCCAGCGCGACCTCGCCGGTCGCCCGGTCCGGATCGCCGGCGACGGCGTCGAGGAGCGTCTGACCTGGCGGGCGGGCCGGCTGGTGGGCCGCAGCCGCCGGGTCCGCGACGCCGCGGGGCGGTGGTCGCAGCACGCGGTCGCCTACGAGCACGACGCCGCCGGGCGCATCGTCGAGGAACGCTCCACCGGCGGGCGTCGGTTCCGCTACCGGTACGACCGGGCCGGCCAGCTGGTGGCCGCCTCCGCGGCGGACGGCGACCGGACGGCGACCTGGGAGTTCACCTGGGACCCGGCCGGCCGGCTGGTGGGCGAGACGACGCCGGACGGGCGGCGACGCCACCTCCGCTACGACGCCGCCGGCCAGCTCGTCGCCGTCACCGACGGCGACGCCACCTGGTCGCTCGCCTGGGACCCCTGCGGCCGGCGCCGGTCGGAGACGGGACCCGACGGCACCCGGACCTACCGCTGGGACCGCGCCGGCCGGCTCGTCGCCTGGCGCACCGAGGCGCCCGACGGCACCGTCACCTCCCGGGAGCTGCGCTACGACGTGACGGGCCGCCTCGCCGCCGTCGACGGCACACCGGTGGCGTGGGACACCTCCCAGCTCCTCGAGCCGCTGGTGGCGGCCGGCACCGCGCGGGTCGCCGGGGTCGCGGTCCCGGAGGCCGCCGGCGTCGTCGGGCGCGACGGCGCGGTGCGCCGCGCCACCCCGGCCGGGCCCGGCGACCGCGTGCCCGACCCGTGGCGACCCGATGCCCCGGCGGTGCCGCTGGCCGCCGGCACGCCCGACGGCGGCGCGCCCGACGGCGGCGCGTCGCCGGACGGAGCGGGTCTGGCGCTGAGCGCGCGGGGCGAGCTGTGCATCGACGGCCTCGTCTGGCTCCGCGCCCGGGTGTACGACCCCGCCACCCGCTCGTTCCTGTCGCCCGACCCGCTGCCGGCCGTCGCCGGGCCGCCCTGGTCGGCCAACCCCTACCACTACGCCGCCAACGACCCGGTGGGCTGCGCCGACCCCCTCGGCCTCTCGGCGCTCACCGACCAGGACCTCCGGGCGCTCCGGGAGAGCTGGAAGAAGAACGCCTGGGACCGCTACGGCGGCTACGTCGTCGGCGGGCTCATGATCGCCGGCGGCATCGCCCTCATGGCCACCGGGGTGGGCGGCATCGTCGGTAGCGCGCTGATCGGTGCGGCGTTCGCCGGCGGGTTCTCGGCCGTCAGCCAGCAGGCGTTCAACGGTGGCGTCGACTGGACGAAGGTCGCGCTCGACACCATCGTCGGCGCCTACACCGGCGGGCTCGGCGCGGTCGCCGCCGGCGTGCGCCTCACCACGACGTCCGGCCGGATCTTCACCCAGGCCGGCATCGAGGCCGCCGGGAACACCACGGCCGGCTTCGCCACACGGACCCTGACCGGTGGCAACCCCTTCGACGTGCGGGCGATCGCCGTCGACGCGCTCGCCGGCGGGCTCGGGGGCGGGGCCGGCGGTGCCGCCACGGCGACCAACGCCCTCCGGGGCTGGCCGCTCGGCACGCAGGTCAACACCGACTTCCCCACGCTGGCCCAGCT
>DATCLV010000158.1:0-2334 GCA_036563745.1 Acidimicrobiales bacterium
TGATCATCCGGGTCGACCCGAAGTCCAGCGAAGCGATGGCGCTGTCGTTCCCCCGTGACCTCCAGGTCGAGATCGCCGGCACCGGCCGCACCCGGAAGATCAACTCCGCCTACAACGGCGACGAGGGCATCCAGCGGCTGATCGACACGCTGCAGGAGAACTTCGCGATCCCGATCCACCACTACGTGGAGATCGACTTCGCCGGGTTCATGGGCCTGGTCGACCACATCGGCGGGATCCCCATGTACTTCGACATGGCCGTGCGGAACCCACCCGGCGAGCACGACGTGGGCCTCAACATCACCACGCTGGGGTGCATCAACGTCGACTCCGAGCAGGCGCTGGCGCTGGCCCGCTCCCGGGAGCTGCAGTACCGCACGCCCGAGGGCTGGAGGACCGACCCCTACGGCGACTACGGCCGGATGACCCGCCAGCAGATCATCATCCGGCAGACCATCAAGAAGGCGGTCCAGCAGGCCAAGTCGAACCCGGTGCAGCTCACCTCGATGGCCGAGCTGCTGGCCGACACGGTCACGCTCGACGCCTCGCTCGGCATCGACGACCTGCTCGACCTGGCCGACCAGTTCAAGAACTTCGACCCCAACGCCCTGCGCACCTACTCGCTGCCGATCTACACGAAGGACGCGGAGGGCAAGGGCGACCCGTGGCCCGACCTGGTGAAGGCCGAGCCGATCCTCAACGGGTTCCGGGGCCTGCCACCCGACGAGGTCGGCCCGCCGCTCGTCGAGCTGCACGTGATCAACGGCAGCGGCCAGGAGGGCCAGGCGGCCAACGTGGCCGGCGCCTTCCAGAAGCTCGGCTTCGACGTGCAGGAGCCCACCACGGCCGACGGGACCGTCGCCCAGACGACGATCTACCACGCCCCCGGCCAGGAGGCCTACGGGCGCCGGGTGGCCCGCCACCTCAGCGTGCCGGCCGTCATCCAGCCCAAGGAGGGCCTGGGCGCCAACGAGGTCGAGCTCGTGACCGGCCCCGACTTCGAGAACATCTGGGAGCAGCCGATCCCCAGCGAGGACCTGCAGGTGGCCGCTCCGGCGACGGCGCCCGCGGGGCAGAGCGGCGACACGGCGACCCCGCCGACCACGGCCGCACCCGCCACCACGGCGCCGCCGGCCGCCGACGCGACCACGACGACGACCGAACCGGCGCCGCCGCCGTCCACCGAGCAGGTGGGCTACACGGCCGGCCAGCCGCCGCCCGGCGTCAACTGCGGCTGAGGGGCCGCAGGCGCGCCGAGGGCGCCGCGGTCGCTGCGATCGGCGTGGCGCGAAAACCCGCGGGAACCGCGGGAAACCCGTGCGGGAGCGCCCCCGGCGCGGGCCGGACTGGGCTTGAATGGGTGGCTCGTTCAGCGACCGGTAACTGGGTAAGGGATGTGCTGTGCTTGGGGGGATGCGGCGGACGGCGGTGCACAGGCTCTGGCAGCTGGCGCGATGGACGCCGGTGCTCGGCGCGGTGGTCGCGCTGGCGGCGATGCCCGGCAGCATCGCCGGCAGCACCCTGCCGATCGTCGACCACGACGACGGGCCCGACCTCGAACCCGGGCAGTACCCCGGGCTCGACCGGCGTGACGACCTCGGCCTCGAGCCGGTGACCGTCCGGCCGGAGACGGTCTCCCGCCCGGTGGGGCAGGTGATCTGGACCACCAGCACCCAGGAGGAGGTCGAGTCGGCCGAGCAGGTCGTGCGCCGCCTCGGCACCAGCGGCATCCCCGAGGTGGCGCTGCGCGCCTACACCCGGGCCCAGGAGACGATGGCGGTCACCGACCCCGGCTGCGGCATCTCCTGGTCGCTGCTGGCCGCCATCGGCCGCGTGGAGTCGAACCACGGCCGCTACGGCGGCGCCGAGCTGCGGGCCGACGGCTACGGCACCCGGAAGATCCGGGGCATCCCGCTCGACGGGCGTCCGGGCATCGCGCTCATCCGCGACACCGACGACGGCACCCTCGACGGCGACCCGGTCTACGACCGGGCGGTCGGGCCCATGCAGTTCATCCCGACGAGCTGGTGGGCCGTGGCCGCCGACGGCAACGGCGACGGCCGCCGCGACCCCGACAACATCTTCGACGCCGCCCTCGGCTCGGCCACCTACCTGTGCGCCGGCGACGCCGACCTGCGCGACCGGGCCCAGCGGGCCCAGGCCGTGTTCCGGTACAACCACTCGCAGGACTACGTCGACACCGTGATGGCGCTGGCCGACGCCTACGAGCGGGGGCAGGCCAGCCGCCTCCCGCACGAGGAGCCCGTCGCCCAGCGGCCGCCGGTGCTGCCGAAGCCGCCGGAGACGCCGGCCAACCACGGGCCGCCGCCGGGC
>DATCLV010000201.1:0-5361 GCA_036563745.1 Acidimicrobiales bacterium
CGGTCGGGTGGGGTGCGTGGTGCCAGTAGGGCGGGTGGGGGGTGGCGATCGGGGGTGGGGGGAGGGTGGCGGCGCCCCAGCGGGCGAGGTCGGCGAGGAGGCGGGCCAGCTCGTGGCCCCGCGGGGTCAGGCCGTAGGCCCAGCCGGGTGAGGGGCTGGTGACCCGGGCGCGGCGGCCCGCGCCGTGGGCCTCGAGCTCCCGGAGCCGTTCGGTCAGCGTCTTCTGGCTGACGCCGCACATGCGGGCGAGCAGCTCGCCGTGGCGGAGCGGACCTGCCTGGAGGTGGTGGACGACCAGCGCCGTCCACCGGCGACCGACCAGGTGGGCGGTGCGCTCGGCCGGATGGTCTTCGGGCCGCATGTGGGCAGCGTAGGAACGTTTTCGTGCCTCCCGTCGGGCCCCGGAGCGTGGCTCCGTAGCGTCCCGCCGCATGGACGCACACCATCCCGAAGAGCTGCCGCTCGTGTTCCAGCACCACTTCAACGCCGGCGACGTCCCCGGCCTCCTCCGTCACTACTACGCGCCCGACGCGACCTACGCCCCGGTGCCCGGCGTGGTCGTGACCGGCGACGACGTGGGGCCGGCGATCGGTTCCCTGACCGGGCTCGGGCACCCGATCGAGGTCACCGTGCGGCACGTGCTGACCGCCGGCGACACCGCCCTCCTCGTCGTGGACTACGAGATCCCGGGCCTCGGCCTCCGCGGCACCGCGACCGACGTCGCCCGCCGCCGGCCCGACGGCACGTGGCGCTGCATCATCGACAACCCCCACGGCGGGGCGCACACCGTCGACGCCCCCGAGGACACGCTCCAGGCCCTCGCCGGCGGTCCCACGCGCCCGGCACCCGCGACCTGACGGCCGCGTCCCTACGGCGTGCGGTCCCGGTCCTCTCGTCTGCGTCGCCGGCGGGCCCGGCGGTCGCTTGCGACCGGCCGCCCGAGGAGCCGGGACCGCCGGCGTCGGTGGAAGCGGGTACCGGCCATCAGGACGGCGACGGCTCGGTCGACGAGGACGGGGAGGGTGTCGGTTCCGGTGGCGGGACGCCGAGGTCGGTGAGGATCGCCTCGGTGTGCTCGCCCCGGGGCCGGGACGGGTCCATGACCGGGGCGACCCCGCCGGGGGTGGCCGGCAGGACCCGCGCCTGGATCGTCGGCGAGCATGGCGACCGTGCGCCGGCGCCTGGTCACGCCCGTCCAGCGACGGGTGGGCGAGCAGCAGTCCGGCTGCGCCGGTGACCCTGGCGTCGCCGGCGCCGGCGCCTGATCACGCCCGCCCCAGCGACGGGTGGGCGAGCAGCGAGCAGCAGTCCGGCTGTGCCATCGACCCTGGCGTCGCCGGCGCCCACGCCGACCACGTCGAGCGACCCCAGCTGGGCGTCCACGATCTCGTCGAGCGCCCACGGGTGCGCGCCCACCGGTGCGTGGCCCGGGCAGGATCGCCGGCACCAGCTCGTCGAGTCGATCGGCGGGGCGCTGACCTGCAGGCTGAAGGTGGTCAGCGGGGCGGAGCTCAGGGGAGGTCGCGTTCGATCCCGTCGAGGATGCGGGCGAGGTTGCGCTCGAAGCGGGCGTCGTCGTCCTGGTTGCCGACCTCCTCCAGGAGCCGCTCCAGGCCGTGCTCCTCGACCAGCGCCGAGATCTGCGGGTAGGCGCCGGAGCCCGCCAGGTCGACGAGGTAGCGCCGCACGTCGGGGGTGAGGGCGGCCGGGTCGTCGAGGCCGGCGCCCTCCCGTGACTGAAGGCAGTGGCCGAACACGTACTCGTCGACGACCTGGATGATGTCGAGCTTCTCGCGCAGGGGGATGTCGAGCCCCGCCAGCGCCTGCAGCGACTGGTCGAAGTGCCGGATGCTGTTGGGTCCGATGGACGGGTCCTCGCTGAGGTCGTACCACCACGGGTGCCGGAGGACGACCTCCCGGGTCCGTCGGGCGATGGCGGCCATGCCGGCGCGCCAGCCCTCGGCGAAGACCTCCGGCGGCAGCACGATCTCGGCCATGACCCGGTCGGCGAGGAGCGCGAGCAGCTCGTCCTTGGTCTTGACGTAGTGGTAGAGGGTCATCGTGCCGCAGCCGAGCTCGGCCGCCAGGCGGCGCATCGACAGGGCGTCGAGGCCCTCGGTGTCGGCGATGTGCAGGGCGGCGTCGGCGATCTGGTCGAGGTCGAACCGGGGCTGGCGGCGGGCGGGGCGCTGTCGCGTCCACAGGTCGATGGCGGCGGCGACCGACCCGAACCGGTCGATCGTGTCGCCGTAGCGCTCGATCTTGTCGGTGACCTTGCGGGCCTTCTGGTCCAGCTTGTCGACGAGCCGCTGGCCCTTCTCGTCGAGCTTCTCGGCCAGCTTGTCGGCCAGGCGGGGGCTCTTCCGCTCGACCTTCTCGACCAGCCGCCGGCGCTGCTCCTCGACCTTCCGCTCGGCCAGCGCCCGCTGCTCCTCGACCTTGTCGGCGATGGCCTCGGAGAACACGCCACGCGCCTCACGCGCCCCCCGCGCCTCGCGCCCGCCGCGGGCGCCCCGCTCGTCACGCCCGGCGGTCCGGCGGTCACGGTCGCGCTCGCGGTCACGACCGCCGCCACGGGGATCTCCGGAACTGGCCCTTGCCATTCGTACATCGTACCGCTAACACTGTTCGTACTATGTACGACTCCCTGGTACGCCCTACGAACAACGGGTCGGAGACGGGTGGCGTCGTCGCGGAGGGCCTCGGCAAGCGCTACGGCGACCTCTGGGCGCTGCGCGACCTCGACCTCCACGTCCCGCCCGGCACCGTCCTCGGGCTCCTCGGCCACAACGGCGCCGGCAAGACGACGGCGATCCGCATCCTCACCACGCTCGCCCGGCCCACCGAAGGGCGGGCCCGGGTCGCCGGCCTCGACGTCGTCGCCGACGCCGCCCGGGTCCGCGAGCGCATCGGCGTCGCCGCCCAGCAGGCGACCGTCGACGGGCTCCTCAGCGCCCGGGCCAACCTCGAGATGGTCGGCCGCCTCCACCACCTGTCCCGGTCGGAGGCCCGGCGGACGGCCGACGAGCTGCTCGCCCGCCTCGACCTCACCGACGCCGCCGGCCGCCTGGCCAAGCACCTCTCCGGGGGCATGCGCCGCCGGCTCGACCTGGCTGCCAGCCTGGTGGCGGCGCCCGAGGTGCTGTTCCTCGACGAGCCCACCACCGGTCTCGACCCCCGCAGCCGGGCCGACCTGTGGGACCTGCTGCGGGGCCTGGTCGACCGGGGCACCACGCTGTTCCTCACGACCCAGTACCTCGACGAGGCCGATCGGCTCGCCGACGAGATCGTGGTCCTCGACCACGGACGCACGGTCGCCAAGGGCACGCCCGCCGAGCTGAAGGCCCGCATCGGCGACGACCGGTTCGACGTCGCCCTGGCCACCGCCGACGACCTGGCGGCGGCCGCCACCGTCCTCCGCCCCTTCGTGGCCCACGAGCCCACCCTCGACGCCGAGAGCCTGGTGTTCAGCGCCCCCGTCGTCGACGGGACCCGGCTGATCGACGTGGTCCGGGCGCTCGACGGCGCGGGCATCGACGCCGTCGACGTCAACCGCCGTCAGCCCTCGCTCGACGACGTGTTCCTCACCCTCACCGGCGCCACCGGCCGCGCCGACGGGACCGACGCGACCGGCACCGGCACCGGCACGGACACCGGCGCCGACGTCACCGTTGCCGGCGCCGGACACGGACCCACTGCCGACCCCGAGCCCCAGGAGGCCCTGGCGTGACCGCGACGCTCACCCCGACCACCGCGCCCGCCCCCGAGGTGGCGACCACGCCGGTTCCCGCCCGGGCGACCCGCTCGGCCGCGGCGGCCCTGCTGTCGGACACGCTGGTGTTCGCCCGCCGCAACGTCGAGCACATCCGGCAGATCCCCGAGAAGCTGCTCGACGTCACCGTCCAGCCGGTGATGTTCGTGCTGCTCTTCGCCTACGTGTTCGGCGGCGCCATCGACGTCGGCGGCAGCTACCGCGAGTACCTGATCGGCGGCATCCTCGTGCAGTCGATCGGCTTCGGGATGGTGGGCCCGGCCACGTCGATCGCCACCGACCTCAGCGAGGGCGTCATCGACCGGTTCCGCATCCTGCCGGCCCACCGGTCGGCCTACCTGCTGGGCCACTTCCTCGCCGAGCTGGCGGGCATGCTCCTCGCCGTCGCCATCCTGCTGGGCACCGGCCTCCTGGTCGGCTGGCGGGCCCACACGGGGTTCGTCGACGTCGCCACCGCGCTGCTGCTGCTCGTGGCGTTCGCCGCGGCGATGATCTGGGTCGGCACCTACCTCGGCATGCTCGTCCGGACGCCGGACGCCGTCATGGGCATCGCCTTCACGTCGATCTTCCCGCTGACGTTCATCAGCAACGCCTTCGTGCCGATCCGGTCGATGCCCGAGGTGCTGCAGTGGGTGGCGTCGTGGAACCCGATGAGCGCCATGGTGGCGGCCATCCGCGAGCTGTTCGGGAACCCGGCGGCGCCGGTGGCCAAGGACGTCTGGCCGATGCAGCACCCGGTGGCGGCGGCCGCCCTGTACTGCGCGGCGCTGCTGGCGATCGGGATGCCGCTGGCGCTCCGCCGGTTCCGGGCCCGGATCACGGACTGACCCCACGAGCCCCTGTCGCCCTCCGGGCGAGCGGCGGCCGGCTTCCCCGCAGCGGGCCGGCCGCCGTCCCGCGTCCGCCGCCGGCGACCCGCCCGCCTGCTCGGCCAAACCGGCGGGGTGTCGCAACTCCGAACTTGCCCCCGAAACGGGGAGCCTGCTCCCCGTTTCGGGGGCAAGTTCGACTGAACTGGTGACTGCCTCACACCGGGTGGGGTGACGCACGCCCGGCGCCGGGCGCGACGCCGTCGGCGTGGGGTGGTGACCCTGGTGGCGGCCGGCGTGGTCGCGGTGGGGGCGTGGTCCGCGGTCGGCGGGGTGGGCCGGGACGGCGACGGGACCCCCGACGTCCGCTCGGCCGACGCACCGACGACGACCACGACCACCACCACCGTGCCGTTGCACATCACCGGCTTCCGGGTGGGGCGGCACGACGGTGCCGACCGGGTGGTGGTGGAGCTCGCCGGTCGGCACCGGGATGCCGACCACGACGTGCGGGAGGTCGCCGACGTCGGGCGCGGTGCCGGGTGGGCGGGGGTCAGGTCGGCTGGAGGTCGTGCATCCGGGCGTAGGCGGCGCGGCAGCCCTTCGAGCAGAACCCGACGGTCCGGCCGTCGTGCTCGACGGTGATGGCGTCGGCTCCCAGGGTGACGTGCATGCCGCAGATCGGGTCGGCGACGACGCCGTCGGGGAGCTCGACGGTGACCGGGGCGGCCCGGTGCTCCTCGGTCATGTACAGCAGCAGGTCCTCGGCGGAGGCCGGGG
>DATCLV010000215.1:0-3592 GCA_036563745.1 Acidimicrobiales bacterium
GGCCGGGGTGACGCCGCCCTGGTGGGCCGTGTGTCCGTCCCGGTGGGGGGCGCCGCCGCCCCGGCGGGGGGTGCCGGTGGCTGGTCGGCGGCGCCCCCCGTCGTGGGCTCGCCGTCGTCGACCCGCAGGAGCAGGTCGCCGATGGTGAGCTCGTCCTCCTCGGCTGCGCAGAGCTCGACGACCGTGCCGGCGACGGTCGACTCGACGTCGACGACGCTCTTGTCGGTCTCGACCTCGGCCACCACGTCGCCCACCGCCACCTGGGCCCCGACGGCGACGTGCCAGGTGACGATCGTCGCCTGGTCCGACGAGGTCGACCCGGTGCGCGGCAGCAGGACGTCGTGGATCACCGGCGCATCCCCCGGATCGTGGCGACCACGTCGTCGACCGACGGCAGGAACGCCCGCTCCAGCACGGTGGTGAACGGCACCGGCGTGTCCGCCCCGCAGACCCGCCGCACCGGCTCCTCCAGCCAGTCGAAGGCGTGCTCGGCGACCGTGGCCGCCAGCTCGGCGCCGGGCCCGAACGTCCGGTGCCCCTCGTCGACCACCACGCACCGCCCGGTGCGGCGGACCGACGCGGCCAAGCCCTCGACGTCGAGCGGCTTCAACGTGCGGGGGTCGACGACCTCCACGCTCACCTCGCCCTCCAGGGCCTCGGCGGCGGCCAGGGCCACGTGCACCATCGACGACGTGGCGATCACGGTGACGTCGTCGCCCGGCCGCTTCACGTCGGCCACCCCGAAGGGCACGACGTGGTCGCCGGGCGGCACCGGGCCGCGACGGCCGTAGTCGGTCTTCTGCTCGAAGAACAGCACCGGGTTGGGGTCGCGGATGGCGGTGCGGAGCAGGCCGGCGGCGTCGGCCGGGGTCGACGGCACGACCACCTTCAGCCCAGGGATGTAGGCGAACAGCCCCGCCAGCGACTGGGAGTGCTGGGCGGCGTAGGCGGCACCGGCCCCGCTCGGACAGCGGATCACCATCGGCACCGCCAGCTGCCCGCCGGTCATGTACCGCAGGTGGGCGGCCTGGTTCATGATCTGGTCCATCGCCAGCAGGGCGAAGTCGCTGAACATCATGTCGATGACCGGGCGCAGGCCGGTGGCGGCGGCGCCGATGGCCATCCCGGTGAAGCCGGCCTCGGAGATCGGCGTGTCGAAAATGCGCCGGGGCCCGAACTCGTCGAGGAGGCCCTTGGTGACGGCGAACGACCCGCCGGCCGCGGCCACGTTCTCGCCGATGCAGATCACGGTCTCGTCGGCGGCCATCTCGGCCCGCAGCACGTCGTTGAGGGCCTGCCCGATGGTGCGGACGACGGGCTCGGCGGTGACGGGCGCCGCCGCGGCCTCGGCGGCGGCGGGCTTCGGGGAAGCGCTCATGCGTACACGTCCTCGGTCAGCTCGGCCACGTCGGGCACCTCGCCGGCCAGGCCCGCCTCCCGGGCCCGGGCCACCACCGCCGCCGCCTCGTCGTGCAGCTCGGCGACCTGCTCGGGTGTGAGCGTCCCGGCCTCGACGAGACGCTGCTCCAGCAGGTGGATCGGGTCGCGGGCCCGCCACTCGGCGATCTCGTCCTCGGTCCGGTAGTCGGACTTCACCTCGGCGACGTGGTGGCCGCCGTAGCGGTAGGTCCGCACCTCCAGGAACCGGGGGCCGCCACCGGCCCGGACCTCGGCCACCAGGTCCCCCATCGCCTCGGCGACGGCGAGCACGTCCATGCCGTCGACCTGCACGGTGGGCATCCCCATGGCCCGGGGCCGGTCGGCCAGCTCGCCGACGAGCGTGTCGCGCAGCGGGCTGTACTGGCCGTAGAGGTTGTTCTCGCAGACGATGATCAGCGGCAGCTGCCAGAGCACCGCCATGTTCATCACCTCGAAGGTGACGCCCTGGTTCATGGCGCCGTCGCCGATGAAGCACACCGACACCCGGTCCTGGCCGAGCCGATCGGCCGACAGGGCGGCGCCGAGGGCGATGCCGACCCCGCCGGCCACCACGCCGTTGGCGCCGAGCACGCCCTTGCCGGCGTCGGCGATGTGCATCGACCCGCCCTTGCCCCGGCAGTAGCCGTCGCGCTTGCCCATCACCTCGAGCATCATCCGGACCGGGTCGGCGCCCTTGGCCAGGATGTGGCCGTGGCCCCGGTGGGTGCTGGTGATGGTGTCGTCGTCGCGCAGCGCCGAGCAGACGCCGACCGCCGAGGCTTCCTGCCCGGCGTAGGAGTGGGCGAGGCCGGGCATCTGGCCTTTGCGGTAGACGTCGATCGTGGTCTCCTCGAAGACCCGGATGAGCAGCATCTTCCGCAGCAGCTCGACGGGATCGGGCGACGTGGGCGGCGCGGGCGACGTGGGCGAGGTGGGCGCCGCCGTCACCTCCGACGCCGCCGTGTCCGTGGACTCGGGACCGCTCACGACCGCACCTCCACCGCCCGGATCGCCTCCACCGTCGCCTCCACCCACTCGGGCGTCCGCTCCCGGCCGCCCTCGATCTCCAGCGCCGCGGCCAACGCCGCCTGCGACACCGGGGTCGGCACGCCGCGGCGGGCGCCGGCGGCGACGATGTGTCCGGTGAACCACGGCAGCTCGGTCGCCCGGCCGGCATCCACGTCCTGCAACGACGACACCCGGGTGCCCGGGAACAGCCGCCCGAAGCGCAGCAGGTCCTCCTCCACCTTCTCGACCTCCCCGTCGATCGCCCACCGGCCCACGCCCGGGATGTCGATGCTGGGCAGCGGCTCCAGCCGCACCCCCTCGGCGGCGGCCACGGCGACCCCCTCGGCCAGGATCGCCCGGCAGACCGACCGGGCGCCCGGGTGGGTCATGACCTCCTCGACGGTCCAGCCACCGATGACGGCCATGGGGTTCACCATCCCGTTGTTGATCATCTTCGACCACATGATCCCGAGGACGTTCTCGCTGACCCGGGTGTCCCAGCCGCCCCGCGACGTGAGCGCCGCCACGGCCTCGGCCCGGGCCGACCGCCCGCCGGCCAGCTCGCCGACCACCAGCCACGACCCGCTGCCGGTGCGGCGCACCCGCCCGGCGGCGGGACGGATCGCCCCGAAGATCGCGACGCCGCCCAGCACCCGCTGTGGCCCCAGGACCTCGGCGAGCACGTCGGTGTTGATGCCGTTCTGGACGGTCACGACGGCGCCGTCGGGCGCGAGCACCTCGGCGAGCGCCTCGGCGTGGCGGCGGGTGCCCTGGCACTTGCTGGCCAGGTAGGCCAGCGGGAACGGCCCGCCACCGGCGACCAGGTCGGCGGTGGTGGCGGCGTCGGCGTCGACCGTGCGGGTGGTGCCGTCGGCCTCCTCGACCCGCAGGCCGTCGCACCGGACCGCCGCCACGTGCTCCTCCCAGTCGGACACGAGCAGCGGGCGCACCCCGCCCTCGGCCAGGGCGGCGCCGACCCCGCAGCCGATCGCCCCGGCACCGACCACCGGGACCACGGCGCCCGAGTCGACCGCCGGGACCACCGACGCCGCGGCGGCCGCGGGCGTCGCAGCCCCCGCCGACACCGCCGACCCGCCGGTGGTCCCGGCCGTCCCACCCGTCCCGTGCGCCGCGGCCCCGCCGCCCGTGCCGGTCCCGGCCGGGG
>DATCLV010000221.1:0-1903 GCA_036563745.1 Acidimicrobiales bacterium
GTCCGGTGTGCGGCTACCCCGGCCTCGACGAACCGGCCTGGGTGGATGACGCCCCCTCCTACGAGATCTGCCCCTGCTGCGGCACGGAGTTCGGGTACCAGGACGTCGGCCACGAGGCCGAGGCCCGGGCCGCCCGGCACCGGGAGCTGCGCCAGGAGTGGATCGAGCTCGGCTGCCCCTGGTGGTCCAACCGCGAGCCCCCGCCCGGCTGGGATCCCAAGGCCCAGCTCCGCAACGTCGACCCCTGAGCGCCGGCGACCGCGCACCGGTGACGTCAGCGACGCCGCCGGCCGCGGGGGCGAGCGGCCACGCGGACCCGACGGCCCCGGTAGCGGACACCGCCCCGCAGCCACGCGGCGAGGGCCAGCCACGAGCACACCGCCCGCTCCGCCAGCCACAGGGGCGCCCAGCAGGCCGCCGTGGCGGGGAAGCCGGCCGTGCCACCGCGCCGGCGCCCCACCTCGGCGACGGCGACGGCCCCCGCCGCCAGGGCGACGACGGCCCGCCGGCCCCCGACCAGCGCCACCGGCAGGAGCGCCAGCTGCCAGGCCAGGCGGGCCGGGCGGGCGGTCTCGTCGTAGGCCTGGCGGACCCGCTGGCGCCAGAACCAGCCGGCCGCCGGCGGCCGCCGGTCGACGACCAGGTCGCGGGCCACGGCCGTCCGCCCAGCCCGGGCCCGGACCGTCCGGACGAGGTCGAGGTTCTCGAACAGGACCCCGTAGCCGTAGCCGTCGACCAGGTGGCGCCGCCGCACCACCAGCGTGCCGGGCCAGTCACCACCGACGGCCCGGTTGCACAGCATCCTTCCGGTGTCCCACCGGGCGTGCCACGGCGCCGGGACGAAGCGGTTGTGGGGCCGGAGGAGGTCGGCGGTCGCCATCCGGGCCAGCGCCGCGGCGAGCTGGGCCCGCCGCCAGCGGACGTCGTCGTCGGCCACGACCACCACGTCGTGGCGGGCCAGCCGGCTCCCGGTGACCACGCCCGCCACCTTGTCGGGCGGGTCGGCCAGCGACCGGTCGGGCGGCACGACCCGGGCCAGGTCGCCCCAGGCGCGGGCGTGCCGAGCCGCCGGCTCGGGCGGCGACCCGTCGACGACGAGGACGTCGTCGACCCAGTGCCGCAGTCGCCGCAGGTAGGCGGTCAGATCGGGATCGGGGTCGCCGTCACCCTCGACGACCCCGTCCTCGGCCGGGTCGCGGCGCAGCGGCAGGACGTAGGAGATCGGCAGCGGTTCGATGCCGGCCGGATTCCCGGCGGCGGTGCCGGGTAGGCGCGCGACATGCCCGACCCCCAGCAACCCATCCGGGAACCCGACAACAGCACCGTGCACGACTGGCACGGCCAGAAGGTGGCCGACGACATGGACCTGGCCGACGAGCTCCTCGAGGAGGCCGACGGCGACGTCGAGGCCGCCGAGGAGGAGTTCGAGCGCCGCAGCGCGCAGCACGACCCGGCCCGCGACATCAACCGGCCCGAGCCCAAGTAGCCGCCCGTGCGGCTGCTCCTCGTCCGGCACGGCGACGCCCACGCCGGGTTCCACGGGGTGATCGGCGGGCCCACCGGCTGCACCGGCCTCACCGACCGGGGGCGGGCCCAGGCGGCCGCCCTGCGCGACCACCTGGCCGCCACCGGCCGGGTCCGGGCCGACGTGCTGCTGACCAGCGTGCTGCCCCGGGCCGTGGAGACGGCGACGATCGTCGCCCCCGGCCTCGGCCTCGAGGTGACCGGCCAGGAGTGCGACCTGTGCGAGGTCCACACCGGCGACGCCGACGGCCTGACCTGGACCGAGCACGCGGCCCGCCACGGCACCTTCGACATGGCGGCCGAGCCCGACCGCCCCTTCGCCCCGGCCGGGGAGAGCTGGAACGGCTTCCACCGGCGGGTCGGCGACCTGCTGGCCCGC
>DATCLV010000236.1:0-9295 GCA_036563745.1 Acidimicrobiales bacterium
ACCCGGCCGAGCCCGCCGACTGACCGAGCCGGCCGACCGAACAGCCACGAGGAGCCCCATGCCCCCGACCGCCGGGATGCCGGTGCGCCACACCTGGTCCGAGTCCGACCGCTTCGTCCCCCGGACGATGGTCCGGCCCCTCCAGCGACTCCTCGACCACGAGGCCGCGGGCAGCATCGTCATGCTCGTCGCCGCGCTCGTCGCCATCGCGTGGGCCAACTCGCCCTGGTCGGCGAGCTACGCCGACCTGTGGTCGACGCCCCTGCGCATCGAGCTGGGCGACCTCCTCCACCTCGACCACCTGAGCCTGCAGGCCTGGGTGAACGACGCCCTGATGACCGTGTTCTTCCTGCTCGTGGGCCTCGAGATCAAGCGGGAGGCGGTCCACGGGCAGCTGCAGGACCTCCGGTCGGTCGCCCTGCCGGTCGTCGCCGCGCTCGGTGGGATGGTCGTCCCGGCCGGGATCTTCTGGGCGTTCAACGGCGGCGGGGCCGGCGCCGACGGCTGGGGCATCCCGATGGCCACCGACATCGCGTTCGCCGTCGGCGTCGTCACGCTGCTGGGGTCGCGGGTGCCGCTGGCCGCCAAGATCTTCCTGCTCACGCTGGCGATCGCCGACGACATCGGCGCCATCGTGGTGATCGCCGTCTTCTACACGGGCGACCTCTCGTTCGGTTGGCTCGTCACGGCGTTCGTCGGGCTGGCGGTGATCTTCGCCATGCGGCGGGGCGACGTGCAGGCCCTCGCCCCCTACCTCGCGGTGGGTGCGTTCGTGTGGCTGGCCCTGCTGGAGTCGGGCGTGCACGCCACGCTCACCGGGGTCTCGCTCGGCCTGCTGACCCCGGCCTGGCCGCTGCGCTCGCCCCGGCGCTACCCCCGCGAGGTCCGGCGCCTGGTCGACCGCATCGAGCGCGCCTACTACGACCGGGTGCTCACCGGGGAGGAGTTCGAGCACAACGAGCACCTGATCGCCGAGGTCTCGCGCCTGTCGATGCACACGACCAGCCCGCTGGAGCGGCTGGAGCGGGCGCTGTCGCCGTGGGTCGCGTACGTGATCGTGCCGGTGTTCGCGCTGGCCAACGCCGGGGTGCCCCTCACCCGGGACGCCATCGGGGGGCTGGCTTCCGAGCCCGTCACGGTCGGCGTGCTGCTCGGCCTGCTGGTCGGCAAGCCCGTGGGCGTCCTTCTGGCCTCGTTCGTCGCCGTCCGCCTCGGCATCGGCCGGCTCCCCGAGGGCACCGGCTGGCGCCACCTGGCGGGCCTCGGCGTCTGCGCCGGCATCGGCTTCACGGTGGCGCTGTTCGTCACCAGCCTGTCGTTCGACGACCCGGCCCACGCCGACGCGGCCAAGGTCGGCATCCTCGCCGCCAGCACGCTCGCGGGCGTGCTGGGCTACCTGCTCCTCCGGGCGGGCAGCCCCGCCGGCGGGGACGACGAGTCGACCGGCGACGCCACGGCCGCCGCGACGGCCCCCGGCACCAACGGCGACCACCCGACCGGTGCCGGGTCGGCCCCCGGCACCGGCGGCGCCGGCGGCACCGACGAGACGGCAGCGACCGCGCCCTCCCCCGCCCCGGTGCTCACCGACCGCTGACCGGCGGTCTCGCCGAACCTGCCCCCGGAACGGGGCGCCGGCTCCCCGTTGCGGGGGCAGGTTCGCAGGCCCGGCCCCGCAGGTATCACGCCAGCTCGGCCAGCACCCGCTGCATGTCCCGGATCGCCCGGGCCGTGCCGCGGGCGGTGCCGGTGACCTTCGAGCGACCGGTCCGGGGCCGGTAGTCGACCGGCACCTCGGCCAGCGTCCAGCCGGCGCGGGCGGCGCGCAGGACCATCTCGAGCGGCCACCCGAAGCGGCGGTCGGCGATGCCGAGGTCGACCAGCGGGGCGGTGCGGGCGGCCCGCATCGGCCCGAGGTCGGTGAGCGGGGCCCCGGTGGTGCGGCGGAGGCGCCGGGCGAGGTAGCGGTTGGCGAGGCGGGCGTGGGCGGGCCACGCGCCGGCGCCGACCGGGCGGCGGGCGCCGAGGACCAGGTCGGCGCGGCCCTCGACGACCGGTTCGGTCACCCGCGGCAGCTGGGCCGGGTCGAGGGAGGCGTCGGCGTCGCAGAACGCGACGACCGGGGCGGTGACGTGGGCGAGGCCGGCGGCGCACGCGGCGCCGAACCCCCGGCGGGGCTCGTGGACGACGGTGGCGCCCAGCCGCTCGGCGACGGCGGCCGAGCCGTCGGTGGAGCCGTTGTCCACGACGACGGCCCGGTGACCGGCGGGCATCCGCTCGAGGACCCACGGCAGGGCGGCGGCCTCGTCGAGGACCGGGAGCACGACGTCGACGTCGGATGGTGCCATGCGGTCGACGCTACGCAGCGTGGTCTTACAGAGCGCGAAACTTCGGTCGACGGTCGGTGCCTTCCGGCGCCGACGCCCGTAGCGTCCCGGAGCGTGCCGACGACGGTCGTATCCGTAGCGCCGGGGCTCGGTGG
The DNA here is from genome assembly GCA_036563745.1 of Acidimicrobiales bacterium. GTDB lineage: Bacteria > Actinomycetota > Acidimicrobiia > Acidimicrobiales > VFJN01 > DASXTK01. The sequence goes on from DATCLV010000236.1 coordinate 2,480, forward strand.
GGTCGCCGCCGACCGCTCCCGGGCGCCCGAGCCCGGTGGCGGGCCCGGGCCGGACCGGGCCGAGGCCCGCCGCGCCGAGCTCCTCGGGGCCGCCGGGTGGGCCGCCCTGGTGGCGGTGGCGCTGGTGTGGGGCTCGGCGCGCGTCGCCGATGCCGGGGTGGGCCTCCGGGCCGCGCCGCTCTACGGCCGCTGGTCGTGGCACCTCGACACCGGCCTGGTCCCGGCGGCGTTGGTGGCGGCGGTCGTGGTCGTCGCCGGGCCGGTGGTCGCCCGGCGGTGCCCGACACGGTGGCTGCCGCTGCTGGCCGGCGCGGCGGCGGTCGTGTGGACCGCGGCGCTGGCCGCGTCCGACGGGTGGGACCGCCTGGCCGAGCCCCTCGCCTCGGAGCACGAGTACCTGGCGGTCCTGCCGGCGATCGACGACCTCGACGACCTGGGCAGGTTCGTCGACGAGCACGTCGAGCGGCTGCGGGACCGGCCCATCCACGTGCAGGGCCACCCGCCCGGGCCGGTGGTGCTGGCCTGGGGCCTCGACCGGGTCGGGCTCGGCGGCGCCGGGTGGCTCGCCGCGGTCGCCCTCGCCGGTTGGGGCGCGGCCGTGGCCGCGGCCCTGGTCGCCGCCGGTGTGCCGGCGGCCCGGCGGGCGGCGCCGGCGCTGGTGCTCGTGCCGGCGGCCGTGTGGGCCGGGACGTCGCTCGACGCGCTCTTCGCCGGGATCGCCGCGGTCGCCGTGGCCGCCGGGGTCGTCGCCGCCCGCCGCAGCTCGCCGGCCTGGGCCGGGGTCGCGGGCGTCGCCGGCGGGACCGCGCTGCTCTGCACCTACGGCGCGCCGCTCGTGCTGCTGGTCGGCGTGGCCGGCGCCGCCGCGGCCCGCCCGGCGCGCCCCCTGCGCCTGCTGGTGACGGCCGGCGCCGGCGCGGCAGTGCCGCTCGGGCTCGCCGCGTGGGCCGGGTTCTGGTGGCCGGACGGCCTGGCCGCCACCGGTGAGGCCTACTGGGACGGCATCGCGGCCGCCCGACCGGCGGCCTACCTGACCCTCGCCGGCAACCCCGCGGCGCTGGCGCTGGCCACCGGCCCGGCGGTCGCCGCCGGCCTCGCCGCCCGGGCCGCCCACCGGTCCCGCCACCGCACGCCCGGCCCGGCCGCCGTCACCGGCACCCCGCCCGACCCCGACCCCGCCGACCCGCCGGTGGCCATCCCGCACCGCCGCCGGTGGACCGCCGACCCGGGCGCGGTCCTGCCGTGGGCGGCGCTGGTCGCGGTGGTGCTCGCCGACCTGTCGCAGATGTCGCGGGGCGAGGTGGAGCGGATCTGGCTCCCGTTCGTCCCCTGGCTCGCCCTGGCCGCGCCCGGCCCCGGCGACGGCGCCCGCCGGTGGTGGCTCGCCACGTCGGCCGCGGTCGCCCTCGTCCTCGAAGCGTCCCTCGTCTCGGCCTGGTAGGAGGACCGATGACCCCACTCCCCTCCCCCCGCCGCGTGCTCGTCACCGGGGGCGCCGGCTTCGTCGGCTCCCACGTGGTCGACGCGCTGCTCGACGGCGGCCACGAGGTGGTCGTGCTCGACTCGCTCGTCGCCCACGGCGGGGTCGCACCCCCGTGGCTGCCCGCCGACGCCGAGCTCGTGGTGGGCGACGTCCGCGACACCGACGCCTGGGAGCGGGCGCTGCCCGGCGTCGACGCCGTCTGCCACCAGGCGGCCCGGGTCGGCCTCGGGGTCGACTTCGGCGACGTCGGCCGCTACGTCGCCGACAACGACGTCGGCACCGCCGTCGGCCTCCAGGTGCTCCACGACCGGGGGTTCCGGGGGCGGCTGGTGCTGGCCTCGAGCATGGTCGTCTACGGCGAGGGCCGGTACCGCTGCGACACCCACGGCGACGTGCGGCCCGGCCCCCGCACCCGCGCCGACCTCGACGCCGGCCGCTACGACCCGCCCTGCCCCACCTGCGGTCGGCCGCTGGCGTGGGCGCCGATCGACGAGGGCGCACCCCTCGACCCCCGCAACGTCTACGCCGCCACCAAGCTCCACCAGGAGCACCTGGGCGCGGTGTTCGGCCGGGAGCACGGCGTGCCGGTGACCGCCCTGCGCTACCACAACGTGTACGGGCCCCGGATGCCCCGCGACACGCCGTACGCCGGGGTGGCGTCGATCTTCACGTCGGCGGTCGAGCGGGGCGAGGCCCCCCGGGTGTTCGAGGACGGCGGCCAGACCCGCGACTTCGTGCACGTCCGCGACGTCGCGCGGGCCAACGTCGCCGCGCTCACCGCACCCGAGCCGGTCGACGGGCCCCTGAACGTGGCGTCCGGGACGCCCCGGACCGTCCTCGACCTGGCCCGGGCGGTGTGCGCCGGCACCGGGCTGACCCCGGTCGTGGTCGGCGGCGGCCGGCTGGGCGACGTCCGCCACGTGGTGGCGAGTGCCCGGCGGGCCGAACGGCTCCTCGGGTTCCGGGCCGCCGAGCCCTTCGCCCCGCGGGCGCTCGCGTGGACCTGATCGTCCTGGCCAAGGAGCCCGTCCCCGGCCGGGTGAAGACCCGGCTGTGCCCGCCGTGCACGCCCGAGGACGCCGCCGAGGTGGCGGCCGCCGCGCTGGCCGACACCCTCGCCGCCGCCACCGGCAGCGGCGCCGACCGGGTGGTCCTGGCGCTCGACGGGCGGCCCGGGCCGTGGTGCCCGCCGGGCGTCGAGGTCGTCGACCAGGGCGACGGCGACCTCGACCGCCGCCTCACCCGGGCCTGGGCCGCGACCGCCGGTCCCGCCCTCCAGATCGGGATGGACACCCCGCAGGTCACCGCCGGCGACCTGGCGGCGGCGATGGCGGCGCTGACCCACCCCGGCGTCGACGCCGTCCTCGGCCTCGCCGCCGACGGGGGCTGGTGGGCCGCCGGCCAGCGCCGCCCCCACCCCCGGGCGTTCCTCGGGGTGCCGACCAGCCGCCCCGACACCGGGGCGCGGCAGCTCGCCCGGTTCCGGGAGCTGGGCCTGGCCGTGGCGGCGCTGCCGGTGCGGGTGGACGTCGACACGTGGCCGGACGCGGTCGCCGTGGCCACCGCCCACGCCGGCACGCGGTTCGCCGCCGTGGTCCGCCGCCGGATGGCCGCCCTGGAGCCGACCCGGTGAGCACCGCCGCTCCCGCCCTGGTCAGCACGTGCGGGCAGGTCATCCCGCTGGCGGTCGACCGGTGGCACGCCCCGGCCGACGCGGTCGAGCGGGCGCTGCTCGCCACCGTCGACGACGCCGTGCTCGACGTCGGCTGCGGGCCGGGCCGCATCGTCGCCGAGCTGGCCCGCCAGGGCCGGGTGGCGCTGGGCGTCGACACCAGCCCGGCGGCGGTGGCGGCGACCCGCCGACGCGGGGCGGCGGTGCTGCGGCGCTCGGCGTTCGATCCGCTGCCGGGCGAGGGGCGCTGGGGCAGCGTCCTCCTGCTCGACGGGAACGTCGGCATCGGCGGCGACCCGGTGGCGCTCCTGGCCCGGTGCGCGGGGCTCCTGCGCCCGGGTGGCCAGGTGGTGGTCGAGGTGGAGCCGCCGGGCGTCGCCGCCCGGTCGCTGACGGTGCGGCTGGAGTCGGCCGCGACCCGGAGCCGGTGGTTCCCGTGGGCGCAGGTGGGGACCGACGACGTCGCCGACCTGGCGGTCCGGGCCGGGCTCCGGCCGTTGGGGCGCAGCGAGGCCGGCGGCCGGTGGTTCGCCCGGGCGGTGCGGCCGTGAGCGACGCTGCGGCGCCCGCCCCGGCACCGGCGGCCGCCGGCCGTGTGCCGACCTACCCCAGCGCGCTCCACGAGACCCGCACCGCGGCGTGGCTGGGCGTGGCGCTGGGGGTGGCGTTCGGGGTGTGCTTCGTCACCGGCGTGTGGTCGCACCTGGCCCAGGACCCGCCGTCGTGGTTCACCTACCCGGCCCGGCCCGCCGGCCTCTACCGGATCACCCAGGGCCTGCACGTCGCCAGCGGCGACGCGGCGATCCCGCTGCTGCTGGCCAAGCTGTGGGTGGTCCACCCCCGGCTGCTCGTGTGGCCGCCGGCGTCGTCGGTGCTGCACGCGGTCGAGCGCCTGGCGCTGCTCCCGCTGGTGGGCGGCGGCCTGTTCCTGCTGTTCTCCGGCGCCGCCAACGTCGCCCGCTGGTACCCGTGGGGGTTCTTCTTCCCCCGCGCCCACTTCTGGGCGGCCTGGGTGACGGTCGGGGCGCTGGTGGTCCACGTGGGGGCGAAGGCGGGCGCGACCCGGGCGGCGCTGCGGCGACCGGGCCCGTCGACCGACGGGCGTGCCACGGGCGGTTCCGGCATCGGGGCCGGGGCGCCGGCCGCCGACCGGCGGGCGTTCCTGGCCGGCGTCGCCGCGTCCTCGGCGGCGCTGGTGACCGCCACTGCGGGCGGCACGGTCGCGGTCCTCGACCCGGTGTCGGTCCTGGCCCAGCGGCGGCCCGGCGTCGGACCCCAGGGGCTTCCCGTCAACAAGACCGCCGCGGCCGCCCGGGTGACCGGGACCGCCGTCGACCCCGGCTACCGGCTCGAGGTCACCGGCCGGGTCGCCACGCCGCTCCGCCTCGGCCTGGCCGACCTGCGGGGCCTCCCCCAGCACGAGGCCGAGCTGCCGATCGCCTGCGTGGAGGGCTGGAGCGCCTCCGCCCGCTGGCGGGGCGTCCGGGCCCGCGACCTCCTGGCCCTCGCCGGCGCCCCCGACGGCGCCGCCGCCACGGTCGAGTCGCTCCAGCCCTCGGGCCGCTACCGGGCGTCGACGCTCAACCCCACGCAGGTCGCCGACCCCGACACCCTGTTCGCGCTGGAGCTCGACGGCGAGCCCCTCCACCTCGACCACGGCTTCCCGGTCCGGCTGATCGGACCCAACCGGCCGGGCGTCCTGCAGACCAAGTGGGTGGCGCGGGTGACGGTGACGTGACCGGGCCCGCCATCCCCGACCGGGCGCCGGCCCCGGCCCGTCCGGCGCCCGCCGAGACCACCTCGACCCGGGGCCTCGCGGCCGGGCTCGTGCTGGGCGTCCCGCTGATCGCCTACGGCGTCCGGGGCGCCCTCGTCGACGCCGCCGACACACACCCCGCCGAGCTGGCCCGCTGGGTGGTGGGCCTGGCGGTCGTCAACGACCTGCTGGTCCTGCCGGCGGCGATGCTGGTCGGCCTCGTGGCCCGCCGGATGTCGCCGTCGTGGGCGTGGCCGGCGGTCCGCAGCGGGCTGCTGGCCAGCGCGGTCCTGGCGTTCGTGGCCTGGCCGCTGGTGCGGGGCTACGGGGTCGACCCCACCGACCCGTCCCTCCTCCCCCGCCGCTACGGCGCCGGGCTGGCCGCCGCGCTCGCCGCCGTCTGGGTGGCGGTGCCGGTCGTGGCCCTGCTGTCCCGCCACCGCCGGGACCCGGGCGCCGCCCGCCGGGGCCCGACCGGCGGCAACAGGGACGACAGCGACGACGACGATGTCTTACGACCTGCGGAACAGTCGCCCGCGTCCGGCCGTCCCGAACCGGGCCCGGCGTAGCCTCGGCCCCGTGGACGGCGACCGCTCCCGCATCCTGGTGGTGGACGACAACCCCACGGTGTCCGACGTCGTGGCCCGCTACCTGGCCCACGACGGGTACGCGGTCGAGACGGTGGCCGACGGGCGGGTGGCGCTGGAGCGGGCGCTGGCCGCGCCGCCCGACCTCGTGGTCCTCGACCTGATGCTGCCCGGCATGGACGGCCTCGACGTGTGCCGCCGCCTGCGGGCCCTCGCCCCGGTGCCGATCGTGATCCTCACCGCCCGGGGCCAGGAGTCGGACCGCATCGTCGGCCTCGAGCTCGGTGCCGACGACTACGTGTCCAAGCCGTTCTCACCCAAGGAGCTGGTGGCCCGGGTGCGGGCCGTGCTGCGCCGGGCCCGGGGGCCGCTGGCCGCGCCGCCGGCCGGGGCGCCGCGGGTCCACGTGGACGGCGACCTGGAGGTCGACGTCGCCGCCCGCCAGGCGCGGCTCGGCGGCGCCGTGGTGGCGCTCACCGCCCGGGAGCTGGAGCTGCTGGTGTTCCTCATGCGCCACCCGGGGCAGGCGTTCCGCCGCGAGGAGCTGCTCGAGCACGTGTGGGGCTACCGCTACGGCGACACGTCGACGGTGACCGTCCACGTGCGCCGCCTCCGGGAGAAGATCGAGCCCGACCCCTCCGATCCCGTCCGCATCGCGACCGTGTGGGGCGTCGGCTACCGCTGGCAGGGCGTCGACGGGGCGCGGGAGGTCGGCGCGTGAAGGCCGTCGGGGTGGTGGCGGTCGGGCTGGCGGTGGCGGCGTTCGCCGCCACGATGGTCGACCTGCCCGCCGGCGACACGCTGGTCCTGGTCGGCTACAGCTTCGGCGGGGCGCTCGCCTGCTACGCGGTCGGGCGGGCGCTGCTGCGGCGGGTCCGCCACCCGGTGGTGGTGGCGCTGATCCCGGTGGCGTCGATCGCCCTCGGGACGCTCGCCGCGGCCCGGGCGATGTTCGTGTCGACCCACGACCTCTCCGCGCTGGTGGTCGTCCTCGCCGGCGCCGGGACGGCCGGTGTCCTGGGGGCGCTGGCCCTGGCCACCGAGCTGGAGCGGGCCCGTCGGCGCCTGGAGGTCATGTCCCGGCGCGAGCGCGACCTGGAGCGGGGCCGCCGCGAGCTGGTCGCCTGGGTGAGCCACGACCTGCGCACGCCGATCGCCGGCATCCGGGCGATGGTCGAGGCGCTCCACGACGGGGTCGTCCGCGACCCCGCCGACGTGGCCGACTACCACCGGCGCCTCGTCGGCGAGGCCGATCGGCTGGCCCGGCTGGTCGACGACCTCTTCGAGCTGTCCCGCATCCACGCCGACGCGCTCCAGC
>DATCLV010000244.1:0-2192 GCA_036563745.1 Acidimicrobiales bacterium
ATACCACACTTGTAATTACACGAGTGTGATCTTCCCTCACCTGCCGGCCCGGCGCAAGAGCGGAGCAACGAAAGCCCGGACCACGTAGGATTCGCCGCCGTGCGGGAGCTGGCTCGGGACTGGATGGCTTCGATCACGTCGTTCGCCCGTGGCTACGGGGGTGGTGAGCGGGCCAACGCATCGGTGGGCGTCGCGTTCGTGATCGGCGCCCTCGTCGTGGCCGTGCTGGGGCTGCGCTGGATCAGCGCCTCGGGCCCCACCGAGGAGGCCGCAGACGATACACCCTGGGACTTCGGCGCCGGGAACGACGCCCAGACCACCGGCACCACGATCCCCGCCAGCCTGCCAGCCGAGATCGTCGTGGTGCGCGACCCCGGCGCTCCGTCCCCCACCGAGCCCGTCGTGACGCTCCCCGAGGGTCAGGAGCCGGTGTTCCTGCCCGGCTTCCCGCCGACCCCCGGCGGCACCACCGGCACCACCCGCCCCGGCAGCAGCGGCACCACCGGAACCAACCCGCCGGCCACCTCCGGCCCCGGCAGCACCGCCTCGACCTCGCAGCCGACGGTCACCTTCCCCGGGCCGACCACGTCGTCGACGCCGTCGACGAGCGTTCCGACCACGCCGTCGTCGTCGGAGACGACCACGCCGCCGTCGTCGGAGACGACCACGCCGCCGACGTCCGACGACCCTCCGGACTCGGGGCTGCTGGGCCTCGGGCTCGACGTCGGGCTGCTCGGCGACGGGCTCGCCGGCGCTATCGACGGGCTGGGCCGCCTGCTCGTCTGAGCTGGCGCTTCTGCTCGATGAAGTCGACCAGCACGTAGTCGCCCAGCGTCTCGGGGGTCGTGAAGAACGCCCGCCCCTGGTTCAGGCGGGTGAGCTGCTCGACGAACGCCCGCAGGTGGCCGGTCGGATCCAGCATGAACGTGTTGATGCGGATGCCGTCGCGGGTGCAGCGGACCACCTCGCGCAGCGTGGCGTCGACCGTCTCGCGCACCGGCGGGTACGAGAAGAACGGCTCCGGCATGCCCGGCTCGAAGTGGGCGGTCGGTTCCCCGTCGGTGATCATGATGATCTGCCGGGTGCCCCCCTCCCGGGCCAGCAGGCGCCGGCTGATCTGGAAGCCGTGCTGCATGTTGGTGCCGTAGACGAAGTCCCACGACACCTCGGGCAGGTCCTGCGGCTTGATCTCCCGGGCGACCTCGGAGAACCCCACGATGCCGAGGTAGTCGCGGGGGAACTGGGTGGAGATCAGCGAGTGCAGCGCCATCGCCACCTTCTTGGCGGCGAGGAAGTTGTCGCGCATCGGCATCGACAGCGACAGGTCGAGCATCAGCACCGTCGAGCTCCGGACCACCTGCTCGGTCCGCTCGACCTCGAAGTCCTCCGGTGACAGCCGCACCGGCGTGCCGCCCCCCATCCGGGTGACGGCGTTGCGGACCGTCCGCTCGATGTGGAGGTTGAACGGGTCGCCGAACTCGTAGGCCTTGGTCTCGTAGGTGCGCTCGTGGCCGGCGCCGGTCTGCTCCAGGTCGTGCTTGCCGAGCCGGTCCTTGGCCAGCTTCTGGAACAGGTCGTGGAGGGCGTTGCGGCCGATGCGGCGGAGGCCCTTCGGGGTCAGCTCCAGGCGGCCCTCGCGCTGGTCGATCAGCCCCGCCTCCTGCAGCATCCGCGTGAGCCGGGACAGCTCGCCCAGGCTGCGACCGGCCTCGTCGCCCAGCAGCTCCTTCGCCCGCTCGACGTCGACCTCGGCCAGCGCGCCCGGCTGGGCGGCACCCCGGAGGAGCTGCTCCAGGCGGTCGAGGTCGCCCAGCTCCTCCAGCGTCGACGCCGCCTGGGCGAGGCCCAGCGGGTCCTGGCCCCGGAAGTCGTAGCCCTGGCCCCAGCCCATGTTCGGGAACATCTCCCGCAGCTGCGAGCCCAGCTGGTCGACCTGCCAGCGCAGGTCCATGTCCTCGAGGAGCTGCTGGGACAGCTGCTCGATCTGCGCCCGCTGCTCGGGCGTCATCGACGCCAGCATCGCCTGCATGGCGGCCATGCGACGGGCCAGGACCTCCAGCAGCTCGTCGAGGTTCTGCGGGTTCTCCGGGAAGAAGTCGCCGAAGCGCTCCATGAACCCGTCGAAGTCGGGCTCGTCGCCCCGGGCCCGGGCGGCGATCATCTCGTTGAGCTCGGCCAGCATGTCCTTCATG
>DATCLV010000251.1:0-6418 GCA_036563745.1 Acidimicrobiales bacterium
GAAGATGGCGTTGAGGCCCGACAGGCACACCTTGTTGACGGTGGTGGCGGGCACGGTCATGGGGATGCCGGCGTTGACGGCGGCCTGGCGGGCGGTGATCTGCCCGGCGCCGGCCTGCAGCACCTGCCCCATGAAGACGTAGTCGACCTGGTCGGGGGCGACACCGGCCTTCTCGAGGGCGGCCTTGATGGCGAACCCGCCGAGGTCGGTGGCCTTGAAGCCGCCGAGGGCCCCGGACAGCTTGCCGATCGGGGTGCGAGCACCGGCGAGGATTACGGAACCAGCCATCGAGGAACCCCCATGTGGACTGCGGACCTGATCGGGCCGAGCGTACTGGCCGTTGCTCAATTCCCAGAAACCGGCGGCCCGAGCACCTCGACCGTGCGGTCGGCGTCGCGGGCCGAACGACCGACCTCGGCGCGACTTACGGGGCCGAGGACTGGGCCTCCACCAGCTCCACGGCCGCCTCCTCCGCCGCGGTCAGGATCGCCGGGGCGAGCCACTGGGCCACCTCCAGCGACCGCTCCAGGTCGACGTGGACGCCGTCCGGTCGCAGCCGGTCGTTCTCGGCCGGCGGCATCGCCGCGAAGTGGCCGCCGAAGTCGACGACCGTCGTGCCCGGCAGCTCCTCGGCCACCTCGCGGATCAGCCGGTTGAGCCGGTCGATGCGCTCCAGCGTGTCGGGCGGGTCGGGGTCGGGGCGGGGTACCCGCGACCGGCCGAAGTCGAGCGGCGGCGTGGTGAGCCACACCACCCGCAGGCCCTTGTCGAGCAGCACCTCGGTGGCGCCCCGGATCTCGGCCCGCAGGTAGCGGTCGTAGACGGGGTCGCCGAGGCCGCGCCACTCGTCGTCGCCGGGGAGCTTGCGGTCGATCACGTCCCACGAGCCGGTGAGGATCACGCCGATCTGCGTCCCGGGCTGCTCGTCGACCTCCCGGGGCCAGTCGCGGTCCCAGCGGGGGCAGCCCTCGGGGACCGGCGACGCCTCCCCGAACTGGCGCCGCTCGCCGCCGCGCCCGATGCCGCACCCCACCTGGGTGGTGGCGCCGTCGCCCTGCAGCAGCAGCTGCTTGCTCTGCAGGCCCCACTCCCCCACGCCGGCGGCGACGGTGAGCGCCGCCGAGTCGCCGAAGAACATGACGTCGACGGCCTCCTGTGGCACTGCGGCCCGGCGCTCCGCGATCTCCGCCTCGGCCGCGGCCAGCAGCTCGCTGTCGAGGTTGGCCAGCTGCTCGGCCGCCGTCTCGAACTGGTCGGTCCGCTCCAGGGCGGCGTCCTCGGGGACGAGCAGGGCGGCGACGACCACCGCCGTCACCGTGCCGAGCGCCACCGTCGGCGCGGCGACCAGGCGCCGCGGCCAGCGGGCCCAGCCCGTCGGCGGCGAGGCCGGGCGGCGGAGGAACCGACCCCGCCGGATCGGCTGCTCCAGCAGGACGTAGGACACCGCGGCGGCCACCAGCGTGGTCGCGATCCGGACGCCGAACAGCGGCCAGCCCTCGGGGTCGGGGCGCCAGCCGAACCAGTCGTCGAGGCGCTGCGGCGTGATGAACAGGAACAGCGGCCAGTGGAACAGGTAGACGCCGTAGGACACGAGGCCCAGGAGCCGCAGCGGCGGGAACGACAGGAACCGCCGGAACGGCCCGGGCACCGTCGCCCCGAGGACCAGCGCCCCGGACGCCACCGCGTAGCCGAGGAGCCAGCCGCGGCTCAGCGCCTCGGAGGTCTGCTGGACGTTGGCCCAGGCCCACACCGAGACCACGAGGGCGACGAGGCCCACGAGGCCGGCGCCCCACGTCACGACCCGCGACGGGCCGGGGGCACCCTCGCCCGTCTCGCCCGCCTCGTCCGCGTCGGCGTGGGCGTCGCCCGCAACCTCGGCCGAGCCGGGCTCGCCCTCGCCCGCGACCCGGGCCGGGCGACGGGTCACGGCGACCGCCAGGAGGCAGCCCACCAGGATCTCGCCCATCCGGATCGGGGTCGAGTAGTAGACGGTGTCGGGCGCGTCGGTGGACACGGCGGTGAGCACCGCCGAGCCGGCCAGCAGCAGCACCAGGGCGCCGGTGAACACCCGTCGCCCGAACCGCAGCAGCCCGGCCGCCACCAGCGGGAACACCCAGTAGAACTGCTCCTCGATCGCCAGACTCCAGAAGTGGAGCGCCGGCGAGGGGGCGGCGAACAGCTCGCCGTAGGAGCGGTCCTCCCACAGGAAGTGCCAGTTCGCCACCTGCAGGGCGCAGGCGATGACGTCACCCGGCAGCTCCGGGCCCCACAGGTTGTCGATCGCCACCATCGTGACGAGCAGACCGGCCAGCGTGGCCGCCGAGGCCGGCAGGAGGCGCCGCAGCCGCCGGGCCCAGAAGGCGGTGAGCCGGATGCGACCCGACCGCCGGTGCTCGACCAGCAGCAGCGAGGTGATGAGGAACCCGCTGAGCGTGAAGAACGTCGACACGCCCAGGTAGCCGCCCCGGGCCCACGAGAACCCGCCGTGGAAGAACAGGACGGCGCCCACGGCCAGGCCGCGGATGCCGTCGAGGGCCGGGTTGTACTCGAGCGCCCGGTGACCGCCTGCGCCCGCGTCGCCCGTCCCCTCGTCGGAACGCTCGTCGCCCGACTCCTCCGACGACCCGTCGCCCGACACCCCGTCCGGCTCCTCGGCGGACGCGTCGTCCCGGTCGGCGCCGTCGGGGTCCCGATCGGGTTCCTGGTCGGGGGCGCGGAGCGGGCTGGTGGTGGTCACGGTGCGGGGGTGGGAGCGCCCGGGGGCTTCTCCTGGTCGGCGGCCGCCACGACGGCCGGGCCGAGGAAGTCCTCGGCGATCTGGACGGCGCCCTCGAACGACCAGTGGACGCCGTCGGGCCGGATGCGCTCCAGCTCGTCCGGGGGCAGCGAGGCGGCGTAGGCGGCGAGGTCGACCACCACCACACCTTCGCGCTCTTCGGCCAGCTCCCGGATCATGTCGTTGTAGAGCTCCATGCGGGCGGGGTCGAACTCGGGCGGGCGCTCGTCGAGCGGCGGGTCGAGCAGCGTCCAGTCCGTGACGGGCGCCGTCAGCCACACCACCGTGATGCCCTCGGCGGCGAGGAGGTCGACGACGTCCTCCATCTCCGACCGCAAGTATGCGTCGTACTCGGGCTGCCCGATGTGCACCCACTCGTCGCCGATCGACGGGATCTGCCGGTTCGCCACGTCCCAGGGCCCGCTCTGGACCACCGCGTAGTCGACGCGGCCGTAGCGCTCGCGGTTGCGCTCGATGGCGGCGAGGAGGTTCTCCCGCCACTCGGCGCACACCCCGCCCCGCAGGCCGGCCTGGTTGCCCCGGTAGTCGACCTCGCCCTCGTCGCCGATCGAGCAGCCGGCCTCGGCCGACCCGCCCCACAGCACCTGCACGTCGGGCTGCTCGGCGCCCCACTCCGACAGGCCGTTGGCGGTGGTGACCATCGTCGAGTCGCCCACGGCGACGCCGACCCGCGAGCGTGGCGTGAGCGTCGACGGGTCGGGGCCCTCGGCCGCCTCGAGGTACAGCTCGAAGGGGTCGCGGGGCGGCGGCGACACCTTCGGCACCATCACGGCCACGACCAGGACGCCGACGACGCCGCCCACCGCCAGCAGCTGCGGGTTGAGGCGCTTGGGCCGGCGGCCACGGCGGATCGGCGACTCGAACCAGCGGTACGACGCCGCCGCCAGCGCCAGCACCACCACGAGCCGGATGACCAGCAGCTTCCAGGTGCGGGGCTGGAGGTCGCCGGGGAAGGGCCGCAGCAGGGCGTCGACCCGGCCCTCGTCGAGGATCTCGAACAGCGGCCAGTGGAACAGGTAGACGCCGTAGGAGACCATGCCGAGCAGCCGCAGCGGCTCGAACGACATCAGCCGCCGCACCGGCCCCTCGACGTTGGCCGACAGCACCAGCGCGGCCGAGGTCACCGAGTAGGCGAGGAGGCCGCCCCACTTGAGCGACGGGTGCGTCTGCTCGGTGATCCACCACAGGCCCACCTGCAGGACCAGGCACATCGTCCCGATCACCGCCAGCAGCGGGGCGATGCGGCGGTGCCGGGCCGTGTCGCCGAGGAACCGGCCCCGGGCCACGAGCACGGCCAGCAGGGCGCCCATCAGGATCTCGCCGCCCCGGATGGGGGTGGCGTAGTAGACGACCGTGCCGTCGTCGCCGTAGAGCAGCGTGAGCACGCCGGCCAGGCCGATCAGCCCCAGCACCACACCGGTGACCGCCTTCAGCGAGCCCTTCCAGAACGCCAGCGCGCCCGCCACCACCAGCGGGAACACCCAGTAGAACTGCTCCTCGATCGCCAGCGACCAGAAGTGGAGGACCAGCGACTGGTTCTCCTGGAAGAGGTCGCCGTAGGCCCGGTCCTCGACGATGAACCGCCAGTTGGCGACGTGGAGGCCGGCGGCGAACACGTCGCCGCCCAGCGCCCGCTCCCACAGCTGGTCGGTGAACAGCGCCGAGAGCATCACCACGAGCAGGGTCGCCGCCGAAGCGGGCAGCAGGCGGCGGAGCCGGCGGGCGTAGAAGCTGCCGAGCGCGATGCCGCCGGAGCGCTGGTGCTCGACCAGCAGCAGCGACGTGATGAGGAACCCGCTCAGCGTGAAGAACGTGGAGACGGCGAGGAAGCTGCCCTTGAACAGCTCGCCCTCGTAGCCGTGGTACAGCAGCACCGAGGAGAGCGCCAGGCCGCGGATGCCGTCGAGCGCCGGGTTGTAGGCGAGGTGGGCGCCCTTGCGGGCCGGCCCGGTCGGCGTCGTCGTCGCGTCCCGGCCGGCGTCCTTCGCCCGGCCGCCCGGGGGCGCGGCGGTGTCCGCCCGCTCGGCCCGTTCGGCCTCGGGCAAGGTCGCGGTGGCCACGGCGAGCGCCTCGCCGTCACCGTCACCGTTCCCGTTGTTCCGGCCGCGCCCGGCGACCCCCTCAGCGGGCCCGTGGCCCGGTGATGACGCAGACAGGAAGTCCTCTCCCCAGGTGAGATGCTGCGGCCGACCAGGCTAGGACAGCCCTGCGGAGGCCTGCACGCCTCTCCACCCCCAGCAGGACGCCCGCGCGCCGCCACCAGCGGTGAGTTGGGTGCCGAGAGGTGACCCAGGGGTAAGTTCCCGGCATGGAGCAGATTCTCCAGGCCATCCAGGAGGGCGCCGGCAGCGACGACATCGCCGCACTGCCGATCCCCGAGTCCTACCGCGCCGCCCACGTGCTGCGGGCCGAGCAGGAGATGTGGGAGGGCGTCCCGTCCGAGGAGAAGGACCCGCGGCGGTCGCTGCACGTCGGTGAGGTCCCGACGCCCGAGCTGGCCCCCGACGAGGTCTACCTGGCCGTCATGGCCAGCTCCATCAACTTCAACACGGTGTGGACCTCGATCTTCGAGCCGCTCCCCACCTTCCTGTTCCTCGACCGGCTCGGCAAGGAGTCGAAGTGGGGCGCCCGCCACGCGCAGGACTACCACGTGGTGGGCTCGGACGCGTCCGGCGTCGTGCTGCGGGTCGGCTCGGCGGTGCGCAACTGGAAGCCGGGCGACCAGGTGGTCGTGCACTGCAACTACGTCGACGATCAGGACCCGTCGGCCCACGACGACTCGATGCTGGCCAGCAACCAGCGGATCTGGGGCTTCGAGTCGAACTTCGGTGGCCTCGCCGAGCTCGCCGTGGTGAAGGCCAACCAGATCATGCCCAAGCCCGCCCACCTCACCTGGGAGGAGGCGGCGGTCAACGGGCTCTGCGCCTCGACCAGCTACCGGATGCTGGTGGGCCGCCACGCCGCCCGCATGAAGCAGGGCGACAGCGTCTTCATCTGGGGCGCGACCGGCGGCATCGGCGCCTACGCCGTGCAGCTGGTCCTCAACGGCGGGGGCATCCCGGTGGGGGTCGTGTCGTCGGCCGACCGGGCCAAGCTCCTCAACGCCATGGGCTGCGAGAACGTGATCGACCGCCGGGAGGAGGGCTACCGCTTCTGGTCGGACGAGCACACCCAGGACGAGGGCGAGTGGCGCCGGCTGGGCAAGAAGGTCCGATCGCTGATCGGCGACGACCCCGACATCGTGTTCGAGCACCCCGGCCGCCAGACCATGGGCGCCTCCGTGTTCATCGCCAAGCGGGGCGGCACGATCGTCACCTGCGCCGCGACCAGCGGCTACATGATCGAGTACGACAACCGGCACCTCTGGATGAAGCTGAAGCGCATCGTCTCCTCGCACTTCGCCAACTACCAGGAGGCCTGGGAGATGAACCGCCTCATCGACCGGGGCGCCATCCAGCCGGTGATGTCGGAGGTGTTCACGCTCGACCGGACCGGCGACGCCGCGCTCAAGGTCCACCGGAACGAGGCCGAGGGCAAGCTGGCCGTGCTGTGCCTCGCCCCCGAGGCGGGCCAGGGCATCACCGACCCGGAGAAGCGGGCCCGCATCGGCGAGGACCGGAT
>DATCLV010000253.1:0-4015 GCA_036563745.1 Acidimicrobiales bacterium
GCCCGGCCACCGCGACTTCTCCGAGGACACCTACCGGGTCCTCGCCGCCGTCGACGCCGCGATCATGGTGCTCGACGCCGCCAAGGGCATCGAGCCCCAGACCCTCAAGCTGTTCGAGGTCTGCCGGGTGCGGGGCGTGCCGCTCCTCACGTTCCTCAACAAGTGGGACCGGCCCGGTCAGGAGGGCCTCGAGCTGCTCGACGAGCTGGAGCGGCGGCTCGACCTGCAGCCCGTGCCCGTGACCTGGCCCGTCGGCATCGCCGGCGACTTCCGGGGCCTCATCGACCGGCGCACCGGCCGGTACGTCCGCTACCTGCGCACCGCCCACGGCGCGGCCGAGGCCGGCGAGGAGGTGCTGTCGCCCGAGGAGGCGGCGGCGCTGGAGGGCGACGCCTGGGAGGCCGCCCAGGAGGAGCTCGAGCTCATCGACTCGACCGCCGGCGCCGAGGTCGACCCGATGCTGTTCGAGGCCGGCGAGCAGACCCCCGTGTTCGTGGGCTCGGCGCTCACCAACTTCGGCGTGCGGCCGCTGCTCGACTCGATCGTCTCGATGGCACCCCCGCCCGGCCCCCGGGTCGACCGCGACGGCGCCGCCCGCAAGCTCGGCGACCCGTTCTCGGCGTTCGTGTTCAAGGTGCAGGCCAACATGGACCCGGCCCACCGCGACCGGGTGGCGTTCGTGCGGGTCTGCTCGGGGCGGTTCGAGCGGGGGATGGTCGTCACCCACCAGCCCACCGGCAAGCCGTTCGCCACCAAGTACGCCCACTCGGTGTTCGGGCAGGAGCGGGGCACGGTCGACGAGGCCTACCCCGGCGACATCGTCGCCCTGGTCAACGCGGCCGACGTGAAGGTGGGCGACACCCTCTACGTCGACACGCCCGTCGCCTTCCCCCGCCTCCCCGAGTTCGCGCCCGAGCACTTCCACGTCGCCCGGACCCGCGACACCGGGCGGTTCAAGCAGTTCCGGCGGGGCATCGCCCAGCTCGACGAGGAGGGCGTGGTGCAGGTGCTGCGCGACCGCGACCGGGGCGACCAGGCCCCGATCCTCGCCGCGGTCGGCCCCATGCAGCTGGAGGTGGCGGTGTGGCGGCTGGAGCACGAGTTCGGGGCGCCCACCGAGCTGCTGCCGACGGCCTACAACGTGGCCCGGCGCACCGACGAGGCGTCGGAGGAGGCGCTGCGGGCGCTGCCGGGCGTCGACGTGTACTCCCGGGCCGACGGCACCCGGTACGCGCTGTTCGAGAGCCCCTACTGGCTGGCGCGGGTCGAGGCGGAGCACGCCGACCTCACGCTCGACCGCCTGGTCGCCGAGGGCTCCTCCGGCTGACGCCCGCCCTCCGTCGAACCTGCCCCCGAATCGAACCTGCCCCCGAAACGGGGAGCCCTCTCCCCGTTTCGGGGGCAGGTTCGGGGTGCGGGTCGATCGGGTGCCGGCGGGTCAGCAGGTGACGTCGTCGTCGGGGGCGTCGAGGTCGACCAGGTAGGCGACGACGATGTCGTCCACGCAGCTCACCCCGTTGCCGACCACCGTGTGGCCGTCGCCCTCGTAGGTGAGGAGGACGCCGGTCTCCAGCTTCTCGGCGGTGCGGACGCCCGCCTCGTACGGGGTCGCCGGGTCGTTGGTGGTCGACACGACGAGGATCGGCGGCGCGTCGGGGGCGGTCACCTCGGGCAGCGGGTCGTTGTCGACCGGCCACATCGCGCAGCGGACGTAGTCGTTCACGATCGGCTCGCCGAAGTGCGGGGCCTCGTCGCCCATCGCCGCGCCGTCGTCGAGCAGCTCGCCGGGCTCGTCGGGCCACTCGAAGTCGAGGCAGTTGACGGCGAAGTAGATGTCGAAGCTGCCGATCCCCAGGTACTCGTCGGCCAGGTCGATCATGCCGCTGCCGTCGCCGTCGAGCGCCTGGTCGACCGCGTCGGCGAGCGTCGGCCACAGCGGCTCCGCGTAGAGGGGGAGGGCCAGGCCGATGGCCAGGTCGCCGGGGCCGAGGTCGCGGGGCGAGGCGTCGATCGGCGCCTCCTCGACCTTGGCCGACAGCTCGTCGATCTTCGCCATGGCGTCGGGGGCGAGCGGGCAGCTGCTGTCGCTGTTGCAGTCGTCGACGAAGCTCTGCAGGGCCCGCTCGAAGCCGACCGCCTGCTCCTCGGCCAGCTCGACGCCGGTGGGGCCCAGCTCGAGGACGCCGTCGAGGACCATCGCCCGCACCCGGTCGGGGAACAGGTCGAGGTACACCTGGCCGATGCCGGTGCCGTAGCTGAAGCCCAGGTAGCTGATCTGGTCGTCGCCCATGGCCTCGCGCACGGTGTCCATGTCGCGGGCGACGTCACGGGTGCCGACGTGGGCGAGGACGTCGTTGCCGACCCCGTCCTCGCAGCCCTCGACATACTCCTCGCTCACCTCGAGGAGCGTGGTCTCGTCCTCCTCGCTGTCGATGCTGTAGTCGACGCCGTAGAGCTCCTCGAAGTCGCCGCCGCAGTCGATCTCGCTGGCACCGGTGCCGCGGGGGTCGACGCCGACGATGTCGAACCGCTCGGTGAGCTCCCGGGGCAGGTAGGACGCCATCTGGATGGCGAAGTCGCTGGCGGTGGCGCCGGGGCCGCCGGGGTTCACGAAGAGGGCGCCGATGCGGTCGCCGCCGGCGGGCACGCGGGCGACGCTGATGGTGATGGTCTCGCCGTCGGGGTCGTCGTAGTCGAGGGGGACGTCGAGCTCGGCGCACTCCGAGTCGAACCCGAAGTCGCAGTCGCCCCAGTCGATGGTGCCGTCGCCGCTGCTGCCGCCCTCGTCGTTGGTGTCGTCGCCTTCGTCGCCTTCGTCCTGGCCGCGGCCGTCGTCGGTCCGGTCGCTGCCGGGGCCGGAGCCGGAGAGGACCGAGCTGTCCGACTCCTGGGCGCAGCCGGCCGCGCCGGCGAGCAGGGTGAGGGCCAGGAGGAGCGGCGGGACACGGAGGCGGCGCACGGCGCCGACGGTAGCTCCTGCCCGCCCGCTGTCTCGCTCGGTCGGTCGTCCTGGCCGGGACCCGTCCGGCGGGGCGGTCAGGGCGTCGCCGGTCAGGGCGTCGCCGGTCAGGGCGCCGTCGTGGCGGTGGTGACCGGCGTCCGGCTGAGGAAGTACTCGCGGGGCGCCAGGCCCGACTCGCGGATGGTGGCGGCCAGGTCCCGGCCCACGTAGCGGAAGTGCCAGGGCTCGAACTCGTAGCAGGTGCGGGTGGTCGGCAGGTCGGGGTAGCTGAGGACGAACCCGTACTCGTGGGCGTGCTCGGCCAGCCACCGGCCGGTGGGCGTCTCGGCGAACGAGGGCGACAGGTTCTGGGAGCCGGCCTCGAGGAGGTCGACGACGGTGCCGAGCTGGTGCTCGCTGTGGCCGGGGCGGGCGGTGCCGCGCTGGGCCTCCTCCTCGCCCTCCCGCTCGACGGCCCGGTCGTAGAGGCCCTGCTGGTAGGCGTAGCTGCGGTAGGCGGAGACGAGGCCGACCGGGGTGCCGTTCTGCTCGGCGGCCCGGCGGAGGGCGTCGAGGTCCTCGACGATGATCTGGCGGATCTCGTCGCCGGTGTCGAAGCCGGCCGCGGCGGCGTCGACGAGGTCCGGGGGCTGGAAGTCGGCGGGGAGGCCGAGGTTGGCGTCGACGACGATCGTCGCCCAGTCGGCGGCCGGGTCGCCGGTGGCCTCGTTGTCGCCGATCACGCAGTCGGGAACGGCGACGGTCGTCGTGGTGGTGTCCTGGGCCGGCGCCGCGGGGGCGGCCGGTGCGGCCGGGTCGGCGGTGGTGGCCGGCCCGGACTGCGTCAGCTGCCCACCCCGGGGTTCCGGCGTGAGGTCGGCCGCGGCGTCCACGACCTGCTCCCCGTTCCACCGCAGCGCCGCCCACAGCCCCAGCACACCGACCAGGAGCGCGGCGACGACCACGACTCCGATGGCCCGTCCCTCCACGGAGAGGCACTCTAGGGCACTACGCTGGACCAACTCTCTCGGGGACGTAGCTCAGCTGGCTAGAGCACCTGCTTTGCAAGCAGGG
>DATCLV010000274.1:0-4903 GCA_036563745.1 Acidimicrobiales bacterium
GATGAACGTCTCGGCTGCAGCGAACAGAGCGGCGTCCTCGAGCTGGGTCAGCGGTCGGTCGAGGACTGTTGCCACCAGGGCGCAGAGCATTCCGGCCCGGCGTAGCGCCTGACGGTCGGCGGGCTCGTGGGCTGCGGCCGGGCCGTCGGCGAGCGGGTTGATCCGTACGGCACCGCCGGGTGTCAGCCGAATGATCGTGAGGCCGAGGCGCTCCGCCAGCGGGACGTACTCGCCCTTGGGGTCGGCGATGGCGATCCAGCGGGCGTCGTCACCGCTGTAGACGGCAGCCATGCGCCAGAGCAGGCACTTCACGAGGGCGGACTTGCCGTTCCCTGGCTCGCCGAGCACCCAGCAGTTCGGGTTGGTGACGAATCCGGCCCGGTAGGCGTCGAACGGGTCCCAGCAGAACGGTGCGCCGCCGGCCAGCACGTCGAGGCCGACGTAGACGCCCCCGCAGCCGAGCGGCGCCTGCACCAAGCCCGGGTAGATCGACGACACGTGCGCCGTCGTCCCCCGGTGAAAGGCGAGTCGTAGAGCGGGGCGCACAGTTCAGGTTCCAGTGAGCGACCGCGGCGCCAGACCCAACGGCAACGACGCCGCCCAGGCGGCGTCCTGTCGGCCGTCGAGCAGCCGCAGGTCCATACCGGCTTGCCGGGCCGCCTGCTCGACGATCTCGGCGTGGTCCTCCAGCTCGGACTCCGTGCGAGCGGTGACGCTCACCAGCCCGACGTAGGCCATCTCCGCGTAGCCCGCCACCAGCTCCGCCTCCCGGTCGAGCAGCGCCTGGGTCGCCCGCTCGTGGCGAGCGTCGATGCGACGCCCCTTCTCCTGTTTGGCGGCGGCGTCCGATTCGAGCTTCACCAGGTCCCGCTCGATCCGCCGCCGGGAGCGGTGCCCGGGCACCGGCATGGAGGCGACGGTCATCGTTCGAGCCACGCCGGTCGCCGACAGGAACGGCTCCAGCCAGGCCGGTGGGACCGGCGAGCGGGGCCAGGACGCCACCCACCAGACGCGATGCCAGGCTCCGTCGACCCGCAGTCGGCGCCAGCCGGTGTCGAGCGCCAACGGACCAGACGACTCGGGCGTGACGAGCCGGAGCCGGCCGGCGAGATCGCCAGGTGCCACAACCTCGGCGGAGTCCAGCGGGTCGACCCGACGGCGCAGCAGCCGGTGCAGCCCCATCATGTCGAGCGGCCCGTCGACGGCACAGCCGGCGGAGTGCAGGCCGCGCACGAGGCCCTCGACGGCGGCCACGAGCGTCTGGCCGAGCAGGTCGCCCGGGTCGGCCCCGGCCGTTCGACGGCGGCCATCCCGGAGACGAACCGTCAACCCGACGGCCGTCTCATGCGAGCTCGCCGACGACCCTGCCTCGTCGAGCAGCCGGCGGTAGGACTCGGCGGGTGGCAGATCCTCGTCGACGTGGCCAGCCCGACCAGGACGATCTGGCCGACCCATCGGACAGGACAGGTCGGACCAGAAGACCTGTGTCACCGTCCCATCGGTTCCGGCGAACTGCGCCAGCACGTCACCCCAGCCGGCGAGCAGCCGCTCCTGCTCGTCGGTGGTTTCCAGGACGAACGGCGGCCCGCTGACCATCAGCAGGGCTGTCAGCGTGTAGAGCTGCCGGTCGTGAACGGCCCCCATGCGCAACGGACCCCGCCAGGGAACGTCCCACACTTCGAGGCCCGCCAGGCACGGCGGCAACGGCGGAGTGCGCACGCGGCCCGCACCGCCGGTCGGGAACAAGGGCAGCGGTGCCACCCACCGCCGCCGATGCAGCACCAGACCGCAGAGCCACCTCACTGCCAGGGGTAGCCACTCCCACAGCGGGTGCCCACCGATGCGGCCGAAAGCGAAGGCGGCCGCGGCCGGCAGCGGAGCCAGCGCAGCCACGACGGGCAGGCCGCCGGTGATCCCCAGCGCCGCCACCGTGAAGGCAGCCCCGAGGAGTCCGCAGGGGATCGGCGCCAGGCCGAGGAACACGCCCGATGTGTCCAGCGGTTCGAGGACGTAGCGGCGCGCACCGGGCTCAGCGGTCATCGCCGCCACCGGGGTTGGACGGCCGGCGAGGCGGCTGGGGCGGCACCCGGTAGGCGCTCGGCGGGGCCGGCGGCTCGGGCGTGTTCGACACCGGACGCCCCCGGCCGGGAGGCCGGTCGTCCCAGTTGTCGACCGGCCGCACCGGGCCCGGTCGGCGAGCAGCCGACGACGGGTCAGCACTTCCCTGCTGGTCAGCGACAGCCGCCGAGGCATTCGCCCCCTTCCGAACCGCGCCCGTCGCAGTCCGGCCCGCGGCCCGGGTCGCAGCGACGGCAGGACCGGCGGGCCCGGTGCCGACGACCCACGGGTCGGTGGCCTTGCCCCAGGCGGCGGCGTCTGCCGCGCTCCCGCCGGGATTGCCGGGCAGCCCGTCACCGACGCGCGACCGACGCCGAGACGAGCCACCCCGACCGGAGCCGAAACCACCAGCCCCCAGCTGCCGGAGCCGACCGCCGCCCAGCACCTGGGCCGAATAGCCGGTCGACATCGCCTGCTGCCCGAACCGCAGAGGCCCCGACCGCACGCCTTGGGCGACAGTCGCCGCCTCCGTCACCGGCAGAAGGCGAGCCACGAGCAGCGGGGAGAAGGCCGCCACCCCGAAGGCCGCCACCGCGGCGAGGAGGATGCCGACAGCCTGCGTGACCGACCCACCCGGGTCCTCGGCCATCGTCTCGGGCTCCGGAAGAGCGGTGATCTCGCCGCCGGACCCGGACCCCACCGCGGCCGACGCCGCGACAGCAAGTGCTACGGCGATCACGAGCTTGGACACGATCAGCGCCGCGAGGAGATCGAGGAGCTTGCGCCCGACGCCCTGCAACGCCGGCCACAGCCGGGCGGCGAACACCAGCGGGGCCAAGGCGACGACGATGTAGATGAGCGCCGCCCGCACCGCCAGCTCGGCGAGGAGGACGAGGCCGGCCAGCACAGCGACCAGCCCGAGCAGGAAGACCACCAGCGCGGTCGCGTGCGCACCACCCAGGCGGGACAGCGAGGAGACGACAGCACTGAAGTCGGCCAGGTCTTCCTCGAAGTTGCGCAGGACGTGGGTCGACAGGACATCGGTGAGCCGGATCGCCGTCTGGGTGGCGCCCACCAGCCCGACCATCCCCAGCACCGACATCGGTAGGTCGACCACCATGCGGCGCAGCATCCCGGCGACGTCGCCGGCCACAGCCCCCTGGGCGATCCCGGCGAAGACGAACACGCCGAGCAGGACAGCACCGACGCCGGCGGTCGTCGCATAGGGCCCGTCGCCGGTCACGAACCAGTCGGCCTGCACGTTGGGGTCGGCGGCGTCGAGGAAGTGGTTGAACACCCCGGCGATCACCCACATCACGGCGTCGACGACCCACGCCACCAGCCCGCCGACCACCATCTCGAAGCCGGCGGTCGCGGCGCCGCCGACGAAGCCGGTCAGCTTGTCCCACGCCCACGACAGCGGGATCACGGCACCGGCTCCGTCTCGAGGCGGGCGAAACCCTCCAGCGCCGTGTCGAACGGCTCGGCGTTCCACGGGTCGTCGTGCGGGCCAGTCATAGGCGTCGGTCCCGGTGTGTCGGCCATGTCGTCGACCCGCCAGGCGCCGTCGACCCATTCGAGGTCGACGTGCACTGTCGACCAGGTCGACTGCGGCACCGCCACCCCGATCGCCGACAGGACCGTGACGGTCCAGACCGCCACGCGGAAGCGGCCGCCGGCGCCTTCGTCGACCTTCCACGCCAGCGGCCGCACCACCCACCACACCCGGCCTGACGACATGGCGAACGACTCCCGGGCGAGGCGGACGGCCGCCAGGTTCTGCTCGACCAGGCGGTCCCGGGCGCCCTCGGTCGTGATCGCCGACACCGCCGCGACCAGCTCGTCGTCGCTCAGGTAGAACCACCGCTGAGCTGCTCCGACCGAGGCGATCGCCGCCCGGACAGCACCGGCCTCGTTCTGGTCCGAATCGGAGTGCTCATCGTCGCTCGCTCCGTCTGCCGAGCCCTGGTTCTCGGCGATGTCACCGGATGGCCCTCCGTCGTTGTGTGACGAGCTCGACCGAACCAGCACAGCGCCGACGAGCAGCAACGCCGCGGCGACCAACCCGGCCACGACGACGATCCGGCGCCGGACCTGCGGCGCAGTCGGACCGCTCATGACCCGGCCGCCGCGTCGAACAGCAGCTCGACAGCCGTCGGGGCGATGCCGGCCAGGATCGCCCCCACCGCACCGCCCATGGCCAGGGACTTCCCACGGTGGGCGCCGCCGTAGCTGCCGCCTTCCCGGGCCAGGCCGTACATCGCGGCGCCCGCGAACAGCGAGCCCAGGCTGGCCCAGAGGGCGATCATCTGCCCCCAGTTCAGGAGCTGCTGGATGAGCGCTGCGCCAGGCAGACCTTCGGCCGTCGGACTGGTGTCCAACTCCTGCAACGCCACGCCGATGACGTGCAACATCGGGAAGACCTCCGTTCCGACCGCCGGGACCTTGTACGCCCCCAGTAGGCCGGTGAGTGGCCAGACCGTCACTCCGGCACCTACGCCAGAGACGATCCCGGTGGCCGGCGGCCTACTGGGGCGTGAGACCCAAGCGATCCGTCTGCGCCGTCCTCGCCGCCGCCCTGCTCCTTCCGGCCGGGTGTGTGGCCACCGTGCCCTTCCTCGCCCTCGCGGGAGGCGGCATCGACGGCAGCGAGAACTGCCCGCCTGCCGGTGTCGACAGCTCCCCGAACATCCTTGGCCCTTCGACCCTCTCGGCTGCCGAGCTGCAGCTCTGGTGGGTGACGACCTTCCGGACCCAACCGGAGAAACTCGGCACCCCGATCGACGACCTGTTCCACGCCTACCTGTCAGAAGCTGACGCCGAAGGAGTCCGTGGCGACATCGCC
>DATCLV010000288.1:0-7486 GCA_036563745.1 Acidimicrobiales bacterium
TTCCGGGTCACGGTCAACACCGACAACCGGCTCATGTCGAACATCACGCTCAGCGAGGAGATCGGCAACCTCGTCGAGGCGTTCGGCTACGGCTGGGACGAGATCGAGTGGCTGACGATCAACGCCATGAAGTCGGCGTTCTGGCCGTTCGACGAGCGTCTCCGGATCATCAACGGGATCATCAAGCCCGGCTACGCCGCCCTGCGCGCCGAGGCGCTGTAGCCCCCGGTTCGCCGCCTGTCCGGTCGACGCCCGTGCCGTCGCCGGGGGGCGAGGCCCCGGAACGTAGGGCCGCGCCTACGATCACGGGCGTCGGAAGGGGGCTGGTTGGCGAGCGACGGCGACGGGCGGCAACGAGGGCGAGGGGCCTGGTGGGGCCTGGGGGTGCTGGCGCTGGTGACCGGGGCGCTCCTGCGGCGAGGCGTCCCGCGGCCGCCCCGTGGCCGGGTCGTCGAGGCGCCGCTCGACCCCCTCGACGAGCTCGACCACGACGACGACGGCGTCGCGGATGTCGACGACGGCGCCGATGGGTCGGGCGGGACCGGGCGCCGACGCCGCCCGGCGCTGTCGGGCCGCAGCCGGCGCCGGGCCGGCTGGGTGGTCGCCGCCGTCTTCCTCGTCTACCTCAGCCTGGTCGCGGGAGCGTTCCTGCTGGAGGCCAGCGGGGCGGCGCGGACCCTCACCTGGACGATCACCGGCATCGTCGTGGTGGCGGCGCTGATCATCCGGATGGGGGTGCGGCGCCGGGCCGCCCCCGAGCCCTCCCGCTGGCAGCGGGTGATGGGCGACCTGGCCAGCGACATCGGCATCGCCCTCCTCACCGGCGCCGTGATCAGCCTCGCCGTCATCGCCGCCGAGCAGGGCTACGAGGAGGACCGGTTCACCCGCGACGAGCGCCGCGACAACGTGCGGTTCGTGCGCGAGACCGCGTCGCAGCCCGACCCGGCGGCCAAGCCGTTCTCGAACCTCGACCTGCAGGACGCCCAGCTCTCGGGCCTCCAGCTGACCGGCGCCGACTTCACCGGGTCCGACCTCCTGCGGGCCCGGCTCGACCGGGCGGACCTGTCGTCGGCCACGCTCGTCGACGCCGTCCTGGCCCGGGCCTCGCTGGAGGAGGCCCGCCTGGTGGATGCGGACCTGTCGTCCGCCGACCTCGCCGGGGCGGCGCTCACCGACGCCGACGCCACCGGGGCGACCCTCTACGCCGTGGACGGCGAGACGCTCAGCCTCCAGGGCGCCGTCCTGGAGGGCGCGGACCTGACCGACGCCCACCTCGTCGACGCCATCCTCACCAGCGCGCGGATGGTCGGCGCCAACCTCAGCCACGCCGATCTCACCGACGCCTGGCTGCAGAACGCCGTCCTCGACGAGGCCGTGCTCACCGCCGCCGACCTCACCCGGGTGATGGCCCCCAACATCGAGCTGGTCGGCGCCAACCTCACCGACGCCACGCTGGCGGACGCCAACCTCACCGAGGCCGAGCTCGGCAGCG
Source organism: Acidimicrobiales bacterium (assembly GCA_036563745.1). Taxonomy (GTDB): domain Bacteria; phylum Actinomycetota; class Acidimicrobiia; order Acidimicrobiales; family VFJN01; genus DASXTK01. The sequence goes on from DATCLV010000288.1 coordinate 1,493, forward strand.
CGGACCTGACCGGGGCCGACCTCCGGGGCGCCAACCTCACCGCCGCCGACCTGCGGCTGGCGACGGTCGTGGGCGCCGACCTCAGCGACGCCGACCTGGAGCTGGCCGACCTCAGCGGCGCGATCCTCACGGGCGCCACGCTGACGGGGGCGAACCTGGCGAGCGTGACCGCCGACAGCCGGACGGTGTGGCCCGCCGGCTTCACACCGCCCGAGCCCGAGGCCTGACCGGCGGAGCGGCGGGGTCGGACCCGCCAGCGAGCCGGAGCGGAGCTCGCCCGTTCGGGGGCAGGTTCGGGGCCGGGGCAGCGGTGGGTGGGTACCCTGAGCTGCGTGGCAGTGACCTCGGAGGCAGCGGCGGCGTCGACCGGAAGCTCCGGGGGACGCGGCGCGGGGGTGGCGAGCAACCAGGAGCTGAAGGCGATCCTGCACGGGCTGGCCGGCGTCGACCAGGTCGGCGTCGAGGCCCGCGCCGCCACCCTGGCCACCCGGTCGATCAAGACCACCGCCAAGGCCTTCGCCCTCGACCTCGCCGTCCGCATGGTCGACCTCACCACCCTGGAGGGCCAGGACACCCCGGGCAAGGTCCGCGCCCTGTGCGCCAAGGCCCGCCGCCCCGACCCCGAGGACCCCTCGTGCCCGCCGGTGGCCGCCGTCTGCGTGTACGGCGACCTGGCCGGCGTCGCCGCCGAGGCGTTGCGCGGCTCCGACGTCGCCGTCGCCGCCGTGGCCACGGCGTTCCCCTCGGGCCGGGCGCCGCTGGAGGTGAAGCTCGCCGACACCAAGGCCGCGGTGGCCGCCGGCGCCACCGAGATCGACATGGTGATCGACCGCGGCGCCTTCCTCGCCGGCCGCTACCTCGACGTCCACGACGAGATCGTCGCCGTGAAGGAGGCGTGCGGGCCCGCCCACCTCAAGGTCATCCTCGAGACCGGCGAGCTGGTCACCTACGACAACGTGCGGCGGGCGTCGTGGCTGGCGATGCTCGCCGGGGCCGACTTCGTCAAGACCTCGACCGGCAAGGTCTCGCCCGCCGCCACGCTGCCGGTCACGCTGGTGATGCTGGAGGCGGTGCGCGACTTCCACGCCGCCACCGGCCGCCGGGTGGGGGTGAAGGCCGCCGGCGGCATCCGCGCCGCCAAGGACGCCATCCGCTACCTCGTGGTGGTCAACGAGACCGTCGGCGACCCGTGGCTGACGCCCGAGCGGTTCCGCTTCGGCGCCTCGTCGCTGCTCAACGACCTGCTCATGCAGCGCCGCAAGCTCGCCACCGGCGCCTACGCCGGCCCGGACCACTTCACCCTCGACTGACCGAGGCCGCCCCATGTTCGAGTACGCCCCCGCCCCCGAGTCCCGGTCGATCGTCGACATCAAGCCGTCCTACGGGCTGTTCGTCGACGGCGAGTTCGTCGACGCCGCCGAGGGCACGCCGTTCAAGACCGTCAACCCCGCCACCGAGGAGGTCCTGGCCGAGGTGGTGGCGGCGGGGGCCGCCGACGTCGACCGGGCGGTCGCCGCCGCCCGCCGCGCCTACGAGCAGGTGTGGGGCCCGATGCCCGGCCGCGAGCGGGCGAAGTACCTGTTCCGGATCGCCCGCATCGTGCAGGAGCGGGCCCGCGAGCTGGCGGTCCTGGAGTCGATCGACAACGGCAAGCCGATCCGGGAGAGCCGCGACGTCGACCTGCCGCTCGTCGCCGCGCACTTCTTCTACCACGCCGGCTGGGCCGACAAGCTGGGCTACGCCGGCTTCGGGCCGAACCCCCGGCCGCTCGGCGTGGCCGGCCAGGTGATCCCCTGGAACTTCCCGCTGCTGATGCTGGCCTGGAAGATCGCCCCGGCGCTCGCCACCGGCAACACGGTGGTGCTGAAGCCCGCCGAGACGACCCCGCTCACGGCGCTCACGTTCGCCGAGATCTGCCAGCAGGCCGACCTGCCGCCCGGGGTGGTGAACATCGTGACCGGCGCCGGCGACACCGGCCGCCTGCTCGTCGGCCACCCGGGCATCGACAAGGTGGCGTTCACCGGGTCGACCGAGGTGGGCCGCCAGATCGCCCGGGCGGTCGCGGGCACCCGCAAGCGGCTGACCCTGGAGCTGGGCGGCAAGGCCGCCAACGTGGTGTTCGAGGACGCGCCGGTCGACCAGGCGGTCGAGGGCATCGTCAACGGCATCTTCTTCAACCAGGGCCACGTCTGCTGCGCCGGGAGCCGTCTCCTGGTGCAGGAGTCGGTGGCCGAGGACGTGCTCGACCGGCTGAAGCGCCGCCTCGGCACGCTCCGCCTCGGCGACCCGCTCGACAAGAACACCGACATCGGCGCCATCAACAGCGCCGAGCAGCTGGCCAAGATCCGGATGCTGTCGGAGGTGGGGGAGCAGGAGGGCGCCGAGCGCTGGTCGCCGCCCTGCGAGCTGCCCGACCGGGGCTGGTGGTTCCCGCCCACGGTGTTCACCGGCGTCACGCAGGCCCACCGCATCGCCCGCGAGGAGGTGTTCGGGCCGGTGCTGTCGGTCCTCACGTTCCGCACCCCGGCCGAGGCGGTCGAGAAGGCGAACAACACGCCCTACGGCCTGTCGGCGGGCGTGTGGACCGAGAAGGGCAGCCGGATCCTGTGGATGGCCCAGCGCCTCCGGGCCGGCGTCGTGTGGGCGAACACGTTCAACCGCTTCGACCCGACCAGCCCGTTCGGCGGGTACAAGGAGTCGGGCTACGGCCGCGAGGGCGGCCGCCACGGACTGGGGGCCTACCTCGATGCCTGACGTGCCCGACACGCCCGAGCGGCCCGAGCGGCCCGAGCGATCCGAGCGGCCCGGCCGCGCCGGGGTCCGCAAGACCTACAAGCTCTACGTGGGCGGGGCGTTCCCGCGGTCGGAGTCGGGGCGGTCCTACGAGGTGCGCGCCGCCGACGGCCGGTTCCTGGCCAACGCCGCGCTGGCGTCGCGCAAGGACGCCCGCGACGCCGTCGTCGCCGCCCGGAAGGCGTTCGGCGGCTGGTCGGGCGCCACCGCCTACAACCGGGGCCAGGTGCTCTACCGGATCGCCGAGATGCTGGAGGGTCGGCGCGCCCAGTTCGAGGCCGAGGTGGTCGACGCCGAGGGCGTCACGCCGGGCGAGGCGGCCGAGCTGGTCGACGCGGCGGTCGACCGCTGGGTCTGGTACGCCGGGTGGAGCGACAAGCTCGCCCAGGTCACGGGGTCGTCGAACCCGGTGGCGGGGCCGTACTTCGACTTCTCGGTGCCGGAGCCGACCGGCGTCGTGGCCGTGGTCGCGCCCCAGCGGTCGAGCCTGCTGGGGCTCGTGTCGGTGGTGGCGCCGGTGATCGTGAGCGGCAACACGTGCGTGGTGCTGGCCTCGGAGGACCGGCCGCTGCCGGCGGTCACGCTGGGCGAGGTGATGGCGACCTCCGACCTGCCCGGCGGCGTGGTCAACGTGCTGACCGGCAAGGTGGCCGAGGTGGCGCCGTGGCTGGCGTCGCACATCGACGTCAACGGCATCGACCTGGGCGGTGTCGCCGACGACGAGCTGGCCGTCGAGCTGGAGGCGGCCGCCGCCGAGAACCTGAAGCGGGTGCGCCGCCCGGTTCCCGAGCCCGACTGGACCGACGACCCGGGCCTCGCCGGGATGCTGGCCTTCCTCGAGACGAAGACGGTCTGGCACCCCATCGGGGTGTAGCGCGGCGAGCGCCCGGCGCCCGCGCCCGGTGCCGGCGGCGGCGGCTACTCCTTGACGACGTCCCAGACCAGGGCGGCGGGGAGGCCGACGTAGGCCGCCAGGGTGGCCTCGGGGATGTGGCGGAAGGCCCGGCGCTTGTGCGCCACGTCGGCGGCGGTCAGCTCGGGCTCGACGCAGTCGTCGACCCGCAGGCCGGCGGCCCGGAAGGCCGCCAGGTAGTCGGCGTGGGTGTGGGAGTGCTCCCGGACGAACCCCCGGGCGCCGTCGGCGCCGGAGAACGGGGCGTGCCAGCCGAGGTGGGCCTGGAACGGGTGGAGCACCGAGAGCACCGCGTGGCCGCCCGGCCGCAGCACCCGCCCGATCTCCGCCATCGGTTCGACCAGCGACGGCGGGTGGGCGAGCGCGAGGCCGCACACGACGAGGTCGACGCGGGCGTCGCCGAGGGGCAGCGCCCGCAGGTCGCCCTCCAGGAACCGTGCCGCCGGCACGGCCTGGCGGGCCACCCGCAGCATCCCGGGGCTCAGGTCGACGCCGACCACGTCGTGGCCGAGCTCGACCAGGCGGCGGGTGTGGCGACCGGTGCCGCAGGCGGCGTCGAGCGCCGGCCCCGGCTTCCGCCGCTCGAGCAGCGACCACACGACCGGCTCCTCGATGCCGATGAGCAGGTTGCCGGGCTCGTCATAGCGCTCGGCCCAGGCGTCGTAGCCGGTCACGACGTCGGACTCGGCGGTGGCCTCGCCGCCGGCGACGGCCTCGTCGTCGAGGAGCCGCCGCACCTCGGCCAGGCGGGCGTCGGCATCGGTGTCGTCGCCGTCGTAGAGGTGGCGGAGCAGCGCCAACCCCTCGACGCCCACCAGGAGCTCCCGCAATCGCACGGTCCTCGTCACGCCGGCCGACGCTACCGACGCGACGCCGGGCGCGGCACCGGGTTTCCGGCGGATGTGGCAGGCTGCGGCGATGCCGTCGCCGGAACCCGTCCTCCTCGACCTCGGTGACTTCGACGCCGTGGGCATTGCCGCCGACGTCGTCGACACCGTCCGGCGCCACGCGATCGAGTCGGGTGCCGACGTCGCCGCCACCGTGTCGGCCCCGGAGGGGTGGCACCGGGTGGTGGTGACCGGTCGCCGCAGCGGCCACGCCGTGCTCGGCGTCCGCTTCACCGAGCTGACCCGGTCGCGGCGCCACAACGTCGAGCGGGCCATCGCCGAGCAGGGCTGGGACGTCGACGACGACGGTGACGGCGCCACCCGGCGCTACCCGCCCGGCACCCCGGCGTCGGAGGTGGCGTTCGACCTGCTGGGCGCGGTGACGCTGGCCGGCGCGCCCACCGGCGCCGCCCGCCGGATCACGGCCGTCGACGCCTCGGGCGCCCCCGTCGCCCTGACCTGACGGCGCGAACCGGCCTCGCCCGGGCCCGTCAGCCGCAGCCGTTGCAGGCGGTGCCGAGGAAGAAGATGCCCGGGTAGGTCTCGAAGCCGTCGCTGGGGTTGTCGGTCAGCGTGGACGACTCGACGTCCATCGACCCGGTGCGGTCGTTGCTGACGAAGAACACCGCCCCGCCGCCCTCGTTGGCGTGGTTCCCGGCGATGCGGGTGCCGACCAGGTGCAGCGTGAACCGGTTGCCGTCGAGGTAGATGGCGCCGCCGCTTCCGCCGCCGGGCGTGCCGCTCCGGGCGGGGTTGGCGCCGTGGCCGACGGCGTCGTTGCCGGTGAACACCGAGTCGTACACCTCCCACGACACGCCGATCGAGCTCAGCGCCCCGCCGTTCGAGCACACCCCCTCGGTGAACGTGCTGCTCACCACCCACACCGGCTGGTCCTGGTGCTGGTCGAGGACCCGGATGGCGGCGCCGCCGAGGTCGGGGCCGGTCTCGTCGCAGCGGTTGCCGACGAAGCGGCTGTTCACGACCTTGAACCGCCCGCCCCGCACGAAGATGGCGCCGCCCCCGCCGCCCTCGGTCGCGTCGCCGGTCGAGCTCCCGTCCACGAACGTGAGGTTCTGGACGGTGAGGCGGGGGTGGTCCTGGTCGTCGCAGTGCGAGGTGGTCCACACCTGGGCCTCGTCGCAGGTGTTCATGTAGAGGATCCGGCGGCTGCCCCCGCCGGACAGCGTCACCTTGCCACCGCCGTCGAGCACGACCTCCGGCGCGGCGTCGTTCCGGACCTTGGCGGTGGCGGCCATGGTGATCGTGACCGGGGCGGGGCCGCAGTCGAACGTGATGATCCCGCCGGCGGCCACGGCCTCGACCACGGCGGCCGACGTGCAGCTCGCCGGGGTGCCGTCGCCGATCACCCGGTCGGGGTTCGACGTGTCGACCGCCCGGCCC
>DATCLV010000292.1:0-2786 GCA_036563745.1 Acidimicrobiales bacterium
TGGCCCGGCGCGCCGAGCTGGCCGACGGCCTGCGCGAGGTCATCTACCGCCCCCAGCTCGTGCTGCTGCTCACCGCGCTCACGCTGGTGGCCGGCGCCTTCCACGAGACCGGGCACGCCACCGCCGCCCGCTACGGCGGCGCCACCCCGGGCGCCATGGGCGCCGGCATCTACCTCGTGTGGCCGGTCTTCTACACCGACGTCACCGACGCCTACCGCCTCTCGCGCCGGGGCCGGTTGCGGACCGACCTGGGCGGCGTGTGGTTCAACGTGCTGTTCGCCCTGGGCGTGGCCGGCGTGTACCAGGCCACCGGCTTCCGGCCGCTGCTCGTGTACCTGGTGCTGGCCCAGCTCGAGACGCTGCGCCAGTTCCTGCCGTTCGTGCGGCTCGACGGCTACTACGTGGTCAGCGACCTGGCCGGGGTGCCCAACCTGTTCGCCTACGTGCGGCCGGTGCTGGTGTCCCTGCTGTACCGCCGCCGGCCGGTCCCCCGCCGCGCCGCCCGGGCGAAGCTCGAGGAGCTGACGCCCCGGGCCCGGCGGATCATCACCACCTGGGTGGTGCTCACCGTGCCGGTGCTGCTGGTGAACGTGGTGGTGCTAGTGGTCGCCCTCCCGCGGCTGGCCGGCGCCGCCTGGGGCTCGGCCGGCGGCCAGCTGCAGGCCGTTCGCGGGGTCGGCGGGTTCGACCCGGTGGCCGCGGCCAACGGGCTCGTCGGCCTGGTCCTGCTGGCCGTCCCGGTGCTCGGCATGGGCTACGTGGCGGCGCGGCTGCTCGACCGGGTCGCCGCCGCGGTGGCCGACGCGTGGCAGTCCCGCCCGGCGCCGGCCGCGCTGCTGACGGCGGCCGGTGGCGTGCTGGCGGCGTGGCAGGTCGGGTTCGTGTGGCCCGACGCCTTCGCCACCGCGTTCGAGCACGCCCAGCGGGCCACGGTCCCGGCCGATCAGCCGGAGGTCGCCGCCCCGGCCGCGCCGGGGGTCAGCGACGAGCCGATCGCGATCGGCGAGGTCGAGCTGGCCGCGCCGCCGCCGGGGTCCTCGCCGTCGACCACGGTCGAGGAACCGCCGCCGTCGAGCTCCACCGTGCCGGAGGCGGTGGCGCAGGCGGCGGCGGTCGCCTCACCGCCGGCGGGCGTCCCGCCCGCGGCGCCACCGCCGCCCTCGACGCCGGCGACCTCGCCGACGCCGGGGTCCCACGCCGGGGCCCGGGGCGAGGTCGGGGCGCGGCCGTCGCCGTCGACGACGGCGCCCCCGTCGACGGGCGAGCCGACGACCAGCACCTCCGCGCCACCGAACCTCCTCGAAGGGTTGCTCGGGGCGCTGTTCGGAGCCTGACCGACGACGAACCTGCCCCCGAAGCGGGGAGCTAGCTCCCCGTTTCGGGGGCAGGTTCGGGTCAGGTCGTCACTAGCGGCAGGCGGCGCGGTAGCCGTTCGGGCCGCAGATGCCGTCCCGTTGGCCGAGGACCACCACGATCAGGTGGTTCACCTCGGGGCCGACCACGCCGTCGACCCGCAGGGCGTAGCCCTTGCGGCGACCCTGGCGCTGCAGCCACATCACGAGGTTCGGGTTGCGGTTGCCCGCGAGGTCGCGGCGCCAGCCGATCATGTTGCGGCGCATCGCCGCCTCGGTGACCGGGCCGATGATCCCGTCGGCCGTCACCCGCAGGAGCCGCTGCAGCTCCTGGATCCGCCCCCGCTCTCCGGCCGCGGGCGCCGGCTGCCCGGGCGCCGGGGCGGCCGGGGCGCCGACGAAGCGGCGCAGTCGGTCGTAGTTGGCGCGGGCGTCGGCCACGGTGCCCATGAACTCGAAGTGCATCGGGTCGGGCACCGAGGTGGTGTAGTCGCCGCCCCAGCGGAAGCCCATGCCCTTCCACAGGTCGCGCACCCGCTTCGGGATGTTGGTGGTCAGCGGCCGGCGCCGCGGGTTGACCGGGGCGTTGATGTCGACCGCGGTCCCCCACGAGTGGTTGCTGGGGACGTTGGTCCCGGCGATGGGCCGGCAGGCGTAGCCCCAGGTCCAGTCGGGTCGCACGTCGTAACCGAGCGCCTCGGTGAGGTCGATCAGCAGGGTGACCAGCGGCGCCAGCTCGCGGTGCACCGGCAGGCGGAGCCCGTCGTTGCGCACCACGGTGACGATGTTGGACCGGTTGCAGTTCGGCCAGCCCTGGCCCCAGCTGCTATGCGCCATCGCCGCCGACCCCGTCGTCGTCGCCGTCCTCGTCGGCACCACCGGCGGCGCCCCCGTCCGGGGTGTCGTCGGCCGCGGCGTCCCCGGCCGCGGCGTCCCCGGCCGCCGTGTCGCCGGCGGTGCCACCGGTCGCGTCCTCGTCGCCGGCCAGCACCCCGGCCAGCTCGTCGGGGATCGGGACGTCGCCGCCCACGGCCACCGGCACCTCGGCGGCGTCGTGCTCGCCGATGCAGTCGTGTTCGCCAGGCGTCGGCGGGTCGTCGATGTCGGGGTCGTAGACCTCGATGTGCCACCGCGACGCCGGCTCGTTCTCGGGCATGTCGTTGACTTCTCCCCACACGTCCAGAGCGGGACGAACGTAGCCGTCCGTCCCGCTCGGATGTGCAGGAAAGCTTGAAAACTCTGGGTGAACCGGCCCCTCGGGCGAGGGGCGGTGCACCCGGGGCTCAGCGGATCAGCGGCGCACCGCGGCGGCGGCGTTGATGATGCCCTCGCCGTAGAGGCCGTTCTCGTCGGTGGTGCCCTCGCACGGGGCGTTGAACTCCTCCGGGCGACCCTCGTCGGTGTAGATCTCGACGCCGCCGACCGGGCACGCGT
>DATCLV010000305.1:0-16622 GCA_036563745.1 Acidimicrobiales bacterium
ACATCACGGTGCCGTGGGACAAGGTCCGCAACGACATCGCCGCCGTCCTCCCCGTCCGCCGCGACAAGCGGTCGATCTTCGTGGTGCCGTGGGAGGGGCCCGACGGCACGGTCGGCCCCGACGGCTTCACCTACATCGGCACCACCGACACCGACCACGACGGCCCCCTCGACGACCCCCAGTGCACCGAGGAGGACATCGAGTACCTGCTGGAGGCCGTCAACGGCGCCATCCGCACGCCGATCGACCGGAGCGACGTCCTCGGCACGTGGGCCGGCCTCCGCCCGCTGGTGAAGGCGGCGGCGAGCGGCCGGACCGCCGACCTGTCCCGCCGCCACCGGGTGGCGCTGTCGGAAGCCGGGGTCGTCACGGTCACCGGCGGCAAGCTCACCACCTACCGGGAGATGGCCGAGGACACCGTCGACGCCGTCGTCGAGCACCTGCGGGCCCGCGGCGACCGCATCGAGCGGGGCGACCCGGCCCGCGCCTCCCGGGGCCGGACCGCCAACCTGCGCATCCGCGGCGCCGACGGTTGGGAGGAGGCCGAGGCCGCCGACGCCCACCTCGCCCACCGCTACGGGAGCGAGTACCGGGTGCTGCAGGCGATGATCGACACCACGCCCGACCTCGGCGAGCCGCTGGTGAAGGGCCTCCCCTACCGCCGCGCCGAGGCCGTGTACGCCGTGCGCTACGAGATGGCGACCACGCTCGACGACGTGCTGTCCCGCCGCACCCGGGCCCGCCTGCTCGATCGTGAGGCCACGGCGGCCGCCGCCGAGGACGTCGCCGCGCTCGTCGGGGCGGAGCTGGGCTGGAGCGCCGACGAGCAGGCCCGCCAGGTGGCCGCCTACCGTCAGGCCGCCGAGCGCGAGCGGCAGCCGGTCGCGGAGGCTCGCTGAGCCGTCGCCGGCCCGGTCGCTCCGGGTCGGTCCGGGTCGGTCCCGCCGGTCGGTCCCGCCGGTCGGGGTCGGTTCGCCGGTCCGCCCCGGTTCGGCCCGATGCGATCTGACGTGACCTGACGTGACCCGCCGCCGTTCGACCCGCCGTGTGACCTGACGAGGTACCGATGTCGACACCCCACCCGCTGCCCGACCCCGGTCCGGGCGCCCCGACCCCGCCCATCGCCCTCGGCGGCGACCCCGGCTCGGTCACCGCCCACTTCGACGCCCGGCACGTCGACGTGCCCGACCCCGTCGTCGAGCGGCTGCGGTCGGCCTGCGCCGAGGTGACCACCGACCCCGCCGAGCGGGCCGAGGCCAGCCGCGACTGGTGGCCGCTCGCCATGCAGTGGGCCGCCGACGGACAGGTGGCGGGGCTCGCCGGCGTCGTCGCCCGCCCCGCCCGCGCCGACGAGGTGGCGGCCGTGCTGGCCGTGTGCGACGAGGCCCGCGTCCCGGTCACGGCGGCGGCGGGGCGCAGCGGGGTGTGCGGCGCGTCGGTCCCGCTGTACGGCGGCGTGGTGCTCGACATGACCGGGCTGGCGGGCATCCGCGACGTCGACGGCACGTCGCTCGTCCTCGACGTCGCCCCCGGCACGTTCGGCGACCACCTGGAGACCGCGCTGCGCACCGAGCACGGCGTCACCCTGGGCCACTGGCCCCAGTCGGTGGCGCTGTCGACGGTCGGGGGCTGGCTGGCGTGCCGGTCGGCGGGCCAGCTGTCGGGCCGCTACGGGAAGATCGAGGACATGGTGCTGGGCCTCGACGTCGCCCTCGCCGACGGCCGGATCGTCCACACCGGCGGCGCGCCCCGCTCGGCCGTGGGGCCCGACCTCAACCAGCTGTTCGTCGGGTCCGAGGGGACGCTCGGCGTCATCACCGGCGCCCGCCTGCGCCTGCACCCGGCGCCGGTCGCCGAGCGGTCGGGGGCGTGGCTCGTCGACGGGTTCGTCGCCGGGCTCGAGGTGCTGCGCCGCATCGTCCAGCGGGGCGCGACCCCGGCGGTGCTGCGGCTGTACGACCCGGCCGAGTCGCAGCGGACCTACCACACCGAGGACGGCCAGGCGCTGGTCCTGGTGCTCGACGAGGGCGACCCGACCATGGTCGACGCCACGATGGCCGTGGTGGCCGACGAGATGGCGGCCGTGGGCGCCACCGACGCGCCGGCCGGGCACGTCGAGCACTGGCTGGAGCGCCGCAACGACGTCGCCGCGCTGGAGGCCCTGATCAGCCGGGGCTACACGGTCGACACGATGGAGGTCGCCGGGCCGTGGGCGACGCTGCCCGCCATCTACGAGGCGACCGTCGCCGCACTGCTGGGCGTGGAGGGGACGATCGCGGCGTCGGCCCACCAGTCGCACAGCTACCCGTCGGGAGGCTGCCTGTACTTCACCTTCGCCGGACAGGTCGATGCCGACCGGCGCGACGCCTACTACCGGGACCTGTGGGACGCCGGCCAGCGGGCGGTCCTCGCCCACGGCGGCGCGCTCAGCCACCACCACGGCGTGGGCGTGAACCGGGGGCGGTTCATGACCGAGGCGCTGGGCGAGGCGTTCCAGGTGCTGGTCGCGGCCAAGCAGGCCCTCGACCCCCACGGCATCCTCAACCCGGGGAAGCTGGGCCTTCCCTCCCCCTTCGGCGTGACGGCGCCCTGGTAGCCGGAGTCAGCCGCGCGCTTCCGCCGGGCCGGGTAGGCGCTCGGCGGCGCCGGGCCGTCGGCGCGGGACCGGGTCCGGGCGATGTGGAGCAGCCGGTAGCCGGGCAGCTCGCCGGGGACGAGGAGGTCGCCCTCGGTGACCCCGAGCGCGGCGCCGACGTCGTCGCCGGGGAGCGCTACCACGACGTCGTCGGGGTCCGGTGCCGCCGCCAGGCCGGCGAGCGCCGCCACCAGGAGCTGGCCACCACCGGCGCCGACCGCACCAGCAGCGGGCGGCGGGCCCTCCGGCGGGTGCTCCCGCCGGTCATCCGCCGGTGACGCCGTCGGACTGGGGCCCGATGGGTTCGAGGTCGTCGGGCGCGACGGGCGTGAGCGAGGCGGCGAGGTCGGCCAGCCACACGTCCGTGGGCACGCTCCGCACGCGCCCGGCCTCGAAGAGCACCACCGCGCCGTCGTCGCCGGGCAGGACGAGGACGTGCTCGTCGGCGGTCAGGGCCGCGGCGAGCGCCATCCGGTCGCCGACCTCGATCTTCCGCTTCGACGGGATCGGCCCGGCGCAGCACGAGTAGTGGGTGGAGGCGTCGATCGACCCGTCGGGTGCCGCCAGTGCCAGGTACGCCTCCTGGACGGACCGGTCCGCGGGCAGGACCCGGGCCCGGATGGCGCTGTAGCGGCCGTCGTCGAGCCGCCGCTCGAACGCCACCCCGACGCTGCCCCTCGGCGCGGAGTAGAGGCCGGGGATCTCGCCCACGATCTCGCCGGGCGCGACCACCCGGCCGTCGTCGGTGACCTCGACCGCCTCGGCCACCCGCACGAGGTCGTCCTCGTCGAGCCCGCGACCGGCGACGTGCACGACGAGGTCGTCGGTGGCGTACCAGGCGAGGTCGTTGTCGGCGTGGTCCGGCAGCGGGGCCAGGTGCCAGCCGTAGTCGACCGTCGGCCGGCCCTGCACGGTGGCAACCCGGGGGTCGGGCAGGGCGTCCACGCCGGCCGCCTCCCGTACGCCGGCGGCGTCGACGGTGGTGACGGTGACGACGTGGTCCTCGAACCGCGTCACGATGGTCGACCGGGTGCCGTGGTCGAGCGGCGCGGGCTCGTACGGCGCCACCCAGGTCAGCGGGTACTCGCGGACGTCGCCGGCCGGAACCAGGAGCTGGCCGGGCGGGAAGTCGAAGGGTTCCGCACCGGTCCCGTCACCGCTGTCGCCGTCGCCGTCGCTGCCGTCCCGGCCGGCGACCACCACCACGCCCGCCACGGCGACCAGCACGACCGCCAGGACCACCGCCGCCCGCCGGCGGCCGTTGCCCCGGCGTCCCCACGCCTCACGCACCCCCATGTGCAGAGCTTGGCATCGGCCATCCGCCGACGGGCATCGCCCCTCGGCGGCCGAGCGCCGTCCCTCGGGCACTGCAGCGACCCGGCCCGGCGGCGGCATCGGCGCCGGTGCGGCGGGGATCGGGGTCGATGGGGCAGACTCGACGGCCGTGACCGGATCGATCTTGGTGGTGGACGTCGGCACGTCGGGGGTCCGGGCCGCGGTGGTGCGCCCCGACGCCTCGGTCGCCGCCGTGCACCACCGCGAGGTGCTGCCGAAGACGCCGTTCCCCGGCCTGGTCGAGTTCGACCCGGTCGAGATGGCCACCGCCGCCCTCGACGTCGCCCGGGCCGCGCGCGCCGACGGCGGGCCCGTCGCCGCCGTTGGGGTCACCAACCAGCGGGCCTCGGTCGTCGTCTGGGACCGGGCCACCGGCGAGCCCGTCGGCCCCGGCATCGGCTGGCAGGACCTGCGGACCGTCGGCGCCTGCCTCGCCCTCCAAGGCGAGGGCCTGCACCTGGCGCCCAACCAGTCGGCCACCAAGTACGCCCAGCTGCTCGACGACGCCGATCCCGACCGGGCCCGGGCCGACGCCGGCGAGCTGTGCCTCGGCACCGTCGACACGTGGATCGCCTGGCACCTCACCGGCGGCACCGCCCACGTCACCGACCTCACCAACGCCGCGGTCACCGGCCTCCTCGACGACACGCACACCCGGTGGGACCCACGGGTCCTCGACGTGCTGCGCATCCCCGCCGCGTCGCTGCCCGCCATCACCGACTCGACCGGCGAGCTGGGCGAGGCCACGGCCCTCGACGGCGCCCCGCCGCTGACCGCGCTGGCCGGCGACCAGCAGGCCTCGCTGGTCGGGCAGGGGTGCGTGCGACCCGGCGACACCAAGGTCACGTTCGGCACCGGGGCGATGCTCGACATGTGCGTCGGCGCCGAGCGGCCGGCGTTCGAGCGACGGGGCGACGCCGGCTGCTTCCCGATCGTCGCCTGGCGCGAGGGCGGTGCCGTCACGTTCGGAGTCGAGGCGATCGCCCTGGCCGCCGGCACCAACGTCGAGTGGCTGCGCGACGACCTGGGCGTCATCGCCACCGCCGCCGAGTCCCACGACGTGGCCGCCGCCTGCGACGACACCGGCGGCGTCACGTTCGTGCCCGCCCTCCTCGGCTTCGGCACGCCCCGCTGGGACTACGGCGCCCGCGGCACGCTGCTCGGCGTCACCCGGGGCACCGGTCGGCCGCAGCTGGTGCGGGCGGTGCTGGAGGGGGTGGCGCACACCGGCGCCGACCTGGTCGAGGCGGCCGAGGCCGACACCGGCCGGTCGATCGCCACGCTGCGGGTCGACGGGGGCATGAGCGACAACCCCACGTTCGTCCAGGCGCTGGCGGACGCCGCCCAGCGGCCCGTCGAGCTGTCCCCCGAGCGGGAGGCGACCACCCGCGGGGCCGCGTTCCTCGCCGGCCTGGCCGTCGGGACGTGGGCGGGCTGGGACGACATCGCCGCCGCCGGCAGGCCCCGGGCCGTCGTCGAGCCCGGCGCCCCGCTCGACCGCGACCGCTGGAAGGACGCCTGCGACCGCGCCGCCGGCTGGCACGCCGACCTCACCGCCATCAGTTTCTAGCGACCGGGTCCTCCCTCGGGACCGGGGCCGCCGTTTCGGCCCGGCGGTCCTCGGCGGCGCAAAATCCATCGGGTCCGCCGCCCCGTAGTACCCACCGTCGATCCGTCGATCCGTCGATCCGTCGAGGAGAGGTAGGCCTCCATGTTCCGCAGTCCCCGAGCCCGCGTGCTCGCCATCATCGCCGCGGTCGTGCTGCTGGCGGGGATCGCCGTCGGGGCCTACCTGGCCCTGCGGGACGACGCGCCGGAGGAGGCCAGCATCGACGACGCCGGCGAGACCCTCGACGAGGAGGGCTTCGAGGCCGCGTCGATCGATGACGTCGCCGGCACCTGGCGGGTGACCGCGGGCCCCGGCGACGCCGACGACACCACCACGTTCGTCGGCTACCGCGTCGACGAGGAGCTGGGCGGCGGCATCGGCGCCCAGACCGCCGCCGGCCGCACGGGTGACGTCACCGGCACGGTCACGATCGTCGACGGCCAGGTGACCGAGGCCGGCTTCGAGGTCGACATGACGACCCTGCGGAGCAACGAGGCGCGGCGCGACAACCAGCTGCGGGGCCGTGGCCTGGAGACCGACGCCTTCCCCACCGCCGGGTTCGAGCTCACCGAGCCGGTGCCGCTCCCCGACGACGCGGTGACCGGCGAGCGGCTCTCGTTCACGGCGACCGGCGACCTGACCCTGCACGGGGTCACGAAGCAGGTGACGATCGAGCTGGAGGCCGACCTCCGGGAGGGCCTGATCGCCATCGTCGGCGCGGCGCCGATCGTGCTGGCCGACTACGAGATCGAGCCGCCCGAGGGCGGGTTCATCGTGTCGGTGGCCGACGAGGGCACCCTCGAGTTCCAGCTGTTCCTCGAGCCCGCCTGATCGGGGGCGGGGGGCCGGGCACTACGATGGTTCGGTGACGGTGAGCTGCACCGGTGGCCGCGGCACCGCTCGTCGGTGTCGAGGAAAGTCGGGGCTCCACAGGGCAAGGGTGCTGGCGAGAGCCAGGACGAGGTGACTTGTCGACAAGGGCAACAGAGAGCAGACCGCCGATGGCGGGTCACCGGTCGTAACGCCGGCGGCCCGCACAGGTAAGGGTGAAACGGTGCGGTAAGAGCGCACCAGCGTCGGGGGTGACCCCGGCGGCTCGGCAACCTCCACCCGGAGCAAGGCCAAGCGTGGGAGGACTGGCCCGGTCGATCTCCCCAGGTAGGCCGCACAGATGGATGGCCACCCACGCGGTGTCCCCGCAAGGGGCCCGCGGGACAGAACCCCGCTTACAAGGCAGCTCACCGTCACTCTCCCCTCCCCCGCCCAGGCGCTCTGACCGGCGGCCATCGACGAGACCGGTGGCGGTTCGACGGGGGCTTTGCGTCGGTGGTGGCGAGCATCGGTTTGGCGGTGGGGTGGGCGATCTAGCGTCGGGGCATGGTGCGTCGTGGGTCTGAACTGCCGGAGTGGGCCGTGGGGTTGGGGTTGGCGCGGCATCCCGAAGGCGGGTGGTACCGGGAGACGTGGCGGGCGGGCGTCGAGGTCGAGCCGCCCGGGTACCCCGGGCCCCGGGCCAGCGCGACGGCGATCTACTTCCTGCTCACGCCCGGCGACCGCTCGGACTGGCACGTCGTCCGCAGCGCCGAGCTGTGGCTCTGGCACCGGGGCGGGCCGCTGACGCTCCGGCTCGGCGGCGACGGCGAGCGCCCCACGCCCGACGGCGAGACCACCGCCATCACCCTCGGTCCCCTGGTCGAGGACGGCCAGCAGCCGCAGGCCGTCGTGCCGCCCGGGGTCTGGCAGGCCGCCGAGCCCGCCGGGGACGAGCCGGTGCTCGTGTCGTGCATCGTGTCGCCCGGGTTCGACTTCGCCGATTTCCGCCTCCTCGACGCCGAGACCGACGGGGACGTCGACGCCGACAGCGCCACCCCCGAGGCCCCACCCGCACCACCACCCACGGCCTAGGGTGACCGCTCGTGGCCGACCGGCGGATCCAGTACCTGGCGCTCGGCGTGGTCGTCGCGGTGTTCGCGGCGGCCGGCGCGTTCTTCTACTTCCGTGACGATCCCGCACCCGACCCCGACGCGGCCGCCCGCGACTACCTGGCCGCCTGGGGCGAGGGCGACTTCGCCGCCATGGAGGCGCTGGTCGCCGACCCGCCCGACGACTTCGCCGCCCAGCACGAGGCGATCGTCGAGAACCTCGGCGTGGCCGAGGCGACCTACGAGCTGACCGGCACGTCGGTCGAGTCCGGCGGCGAGGAGGCCATCGCCGGCTACCAAGCCACCCTCCAGCTCTCGGGCCTCGGCGAGTGGTCCTACGAGAGCCGCCTCCGACTGCGCCACGTCGACGGCGGCGGGCCGCAGGACTGGGAGGTCGTGTGGGCGCCCGACACCGTCCACCCCGAGCTGGGCGAGGGCCAGACCCTGCGCCGCACCCGGGAGTGGCCCGAGCGAGCGCCCATCACCGACAAGGACGGCAACCTCCTCGTCGAGGCGCGGGCCGCCAAGGTGATCGGCCTGGAGCCCCGCCGGGTCCAGGACCTGAACCTGGTCAAGTCGCTCTTCCAGACCCACCTGGGCGTCGACTCCGCCACGGTCGACGAGCGGCTCAACGCCCCCGGGGTCGAGCCCGACCACTTCGTCGAGATCACCACCGTCGACCGGGCGACCTACGAGTCGGTGGAGTCGATCATCTACCCGATCCCGGGCACCGTGTTCCGCGACACCACCCGCCGGGCCGCGCCCCAGGCCGGCTACGCCCAGCACATCCTGGGCCGCACCGCCGAGATCACCGCAGAGCAGCTCGAGGAGCTGGGCGAGCCCTACCGGGTGGGCGACGTCGTCGGCGCCACCGGCCTGGAGGCCCGCTTCGAGCGGGAGCTGGCGGGCACGCCGTCGGGGTCGATCAACGTCGTCGACGTCGAGACCAACGAGGTCGTCGCCGAGGTCGGCCGCATCGAGGGCACGCCGCCGACGCCGATCGCCACCACGCTCGACCCGCGGGTCCAGGCGGCGGTGGAGTCGGCGCTGACCGGCGAGACCCGCCCGGTGGCGGTGGTGGCCGTCGACAGCAAGGGCAACATCCGGGCGTCGGCGTCCCGCCCGCTGGAGGAGTACAACCGGGCCTTCGCCGGGGAGTACCGCCCCGGCTCGACGTTCAAGATCGTCTCCGGCAGCGCCCTTATCGCCAACGGCACCACGCCGGAATCGCATGTCGAGTGCCCCGAGACCGCCGTCGCCGGCGGCCGCGAGTTCCGCAACTTCGAGAACAGCAGCCTGGGCGCCGTCGACTTCGGGACGGCGTTCGCCCAGTCGTGCAACACGGCGTTCGTGCTCGCCACCGCGGGGCTGCCCACCGAGGCGCTGCTCGACGCGGCCCAGCGGTTCGGCTTCAACGCCGAGTACACGGTGGGCCTCAACACGCTGGGCGGCCGCTTCCCGACTCCCGCCGACGACGCCGCCAAGGCCGCCGACGTCCTCGGCCTCGGCGACGTGATGGCCAGCCCGCTGCACATGGCGACGGTGGCGGCGGCGCTCATCGACGGCACCTGGGAGCCGCCCACGCTCCTGCCCGACCTGCCGATCGAGAACCCGCCGCCGTCGACCACGCTCGACCCGAACGTCGTCCAGACGCTCACCCAGCTCATGCAGCGGGTGGTCGCCGAGGGCACCGGCACCGCGGCCCAGGTCCCCGGCACGCCGCTGGCCGGCAAGACCGGCACCGCCGCCTACGAGGAGGGCGACCCGCCGCCCACGCACGCCTGGTTCGTCGCCTTCCGGGGCGACCTCGCCGTCGCCGTGCTGGTGGAGGGCGGAGGCGTCGGCGGCCAGGAGGCGGCCCCGATCGCCGGCCGGATCTTCGCCCAGCTCCCCGGCTGACCCGCGCCCAGCTCGGCCCCGGCCCCAGGCCCGGCCCCGGCGGCCCCTGTGCGGTCGACAGGAGGACGCCGTGACCGCCCGTCAGGGGCGGGTGAGGTGGCTCACGTCGTTGAAGCCGTGGAGTGACGGCACACGGCCGCCGCGGCCCCGGCCGATCGTCGTGATCGACGCCGGCGCCAGGAACATCCGCCACGCCACCGCGTCCGAGACGCCCAGCGCCCACGCCACCGCCGCCTTGATCGGCGACACGTGGCTGACCACCAGCGATCCACCCTCGGCGGCCAGGAGGTCGTCGCACGCCGCCCGCACCCGCTCCCCCAGCGCGGCGATCGACTCCCCGCCGGGCGGCGCCCAGTCGAGGTCGGCCATCCAGGCGGCCCACGTCGCCGCGGGGACCGACGCCACCGGCACCCCGTCGAGCTCGCCGTAGTCCATCTCGACCCACCGCTCGTCGACCTCGACGGGCAGGCCGAGCACCTCGCCCGCGATCGCCGCCGTGGTCCGGCACCGCTGCAGCGGGCTGGTGACGATGCGCGCCGGGCCGGCGTCGACCAGCGCCTCGGCGGCCCGGTGGGCCTGGTCGCGGCCGACGTCGTCGAGGTCCGGGTCGAGCCGACCGAGCAGCAGGCCCCGAGCGTTGGCGTCGGTGCGCCCGTGGCGGAGCAGCCAGATGTTGCCCCGGCTCACGAGCTCACGTCCCGATCGCTCACGTCAGCCACCGGCCACGCCCCCGTCACGGACCACCCGGACCATCCGACCACGGGCCAACCGACCACGGACCACCCGCTCACCCACCGATCACGCTCCGGTCGAGCTGCCCGGTGCGCAGGAACCGCCGCCGGCGGCCCGGATCGTCGAGCCCGAACGCCTGCCAGCACCACCACAGCGCGGCGGCACCGGCCAGCTCCAGGAGCACGTTGAGCCCGCCGCGCCCCAGCTCCGGCAGCTCCGACGTGCTCCACGACAGGCCCGTGAACGGCCACCAGAAGGCCGTCGTGTCGGCCCAGGCGCCGTCGAGCACCAGGTGCAGGAACACGCCGATGGGGATGGCGACGAGCCGGCGCTGCACCAGGCGCCGCCGCGGGGTCGCCACCATCGCCAGCCCCAGCAGCGCGACGCTGCCGGTGAGGCTGTGCAGCACCCGGGGCTCGCCCACCGGCAGCTCCACCAGCGGCAGCAGCGCCCCGACGATCACCAGCCGGTAGTCGACCATCGGGCTGCGGAAGACCAGCCAGACCAGCACGAACGACAAGCCGGCGAACCAGAGGAACACGTCGTGCCGCCCTACCCTCGCGCCTTCGACCCTCGACCCGGCGAACCCTCGGACCCGTGGCGTCGCCCACCCGTCACGACCGCACGAGCAGGCGGCCGCACTCCTCGCAGGTCACCCGGTCGTCCGGCGACAGCTTGCGGATGCGGTCGACCTCGACGGCGCTGAGGGCCAGGTGGCAGCCCTGGCAGGTCGACCCCACCAAGCGGGCGATGGCGATGCCGCCGGCCCGCTTGCGCAGGGTCTGGTACTCGGCGAGCAGGTCGTCCTCCACGTCGGCGGCCGCCGCGTCGCGCTGGGCGCGCACGTCGGCCAGCTCGGCGTCGATCTCCGCCACGGCGGCGGCCAGCTCGGCCCGGAGGGCCTCGGCCTTGCCGTCGAGGTCGGTCCGCTCGGCCTCGAGCGCCCGGCGCTCGGCCTCGACGGGCTCGGTGGCCTCCATGATCTCGAGCTCGTCGTCCTCGAGCTTGCCGATGCGCCGCTTGATCGACTCGATGTCGTCCTGCAGGGCCTGCAGCTCGCGGGGGTTGTTGGTCGTGCCCGAGTAGAGCTGCTGGTCGGCCTGGGCCTGCTTCTCGCGCAGCGTGGCGATCTCGTCCTCCAGCCGCTGCTGCGACCGGGACAGCTCGCCCAGGCGGCCGTCGACCTCGGCGATCCGGCCGTCGACCTCGGCGATGCGCGCCTCCATCTCGGCCAGGGACGCCCGCACCGGCAGGGTCTCCGAGCGGTGCACGAGCTGATCGATGTGGGTGTCGTGGTCCTGGACCACGAGCAGGGCATCCCAGCGGGTCATCGACGCCGACCCTATCCGGAGCGGCGGCCCGACGAGGCGGACCGCGCCCGGCAACCCGGCGAACCCGGCACCCGGCGCCCGGGTGTCACCCCGCTACCGGCCACGGCGGCGCCAGTACCAGGTGGTCGTCGTGCGGCGGACGGGCGGGATGGTCGCCGTCAGCCGGTTGGCGGTGTCGGTCCCCGTCGGCGGCGGCGCGGTCGTCGGGGTGGGTGGGAACGTGGGGAGCGGGAAGGGCCGGTCGTCGGGCGGCTCGGGGTCGGTGGGCTCGTCGGGCGGCTCGTCGTCGCCACCGCCGCCGCCGCCGTTGCCACCGCCACGGCCGCCGTTGCCACCGCCGTTGCCGTTGCCGTTCCCGTCGTCGTCACCGTCGCCCGGCGGCCGGTCGCCGGGCCCCGGCGGCTGGGCCGGGTCCGGCGGTTCCTGGGTCATGCCGGTCAGGTCCATGTTGCCCGGCACCCGCAGGAACGTCGGCGGTCGGGTGGGCCCGGGCGCCGGGAAGTCGACCACCGGCAGGCCCTCGTGGAGCGGGCCCATGAGCGCGCCCCAGATCTTGGCCGGGTAGTTGCCGCCGAAGAACTGGCCCTGGCCGGGGACCCGCAGCGGGACGTTCTTGCCCAGGGCGCCGATGTGCACCGACGTCGTGTACTGGCCGGTGTACCCGACGAACCAGACGTCGGCGTTGTTGGTGGCCGTGCCGGTCTTGCCGGCGGCCGGTCGCCCGATGCGGGCGTTGGTGCCGGTGCCGGACAGCACGTTCTGCTTCAGCACCTGGGTGGTGAGCCGGGCCGCCTGCGGCGACAGCACCGGCGTCGGCGCCGGCGTGTGCTGGTAGAGGATCTGGCCGTTGACGGCCTCGACCCGCTCGATCATGTACGGCTTGTTGTAGACCCCGTCGTTGGCGATCGCCCCGTAGGCGGCGACCATCTGCAGCGGCGTGACGCTGTTGGCGCCCAGCGGCGCCGACGCCAGCGACTGGAACTTCCGGGTCTCCCCGCCCTCCTGGTAGTCGAGCCCGAGCCGCGACGCCAGGTCGCCCCAGGCGGGCCGGGCGATCAGGCCGAGGCGCACGTAGGCGCAGTTGATCGACCGCGTGGTCATCTCGGAGATGGTGCCCACGATCCGGCGGGGGGTGGCCCGGCCGTCGACGGTGTACGGCTCGTTCTGCTCCGGCACGTCGAACGTGCAGGGGCTCGACCCGTCGATGATGTCGTTGGGCGAGTAGCCCTGCTCCATCAGCGACGCCAGCACGAACGTCTTGGCGGCCGACCCCGTGTTCCGGGCGCTCTGCGTGACCAGGTTGAACTCGTACTGGTCGAAGCCGGGCCCGCCCACCATGGCCCG
This sequence comes from Acidimicrobiales bacterium, assembly GCA_036563745.1. Taxonomy (GTDB): domain Bacteria; phylum Actinomycetota; class Acidimicrobiia; order Acidimicrobiales; family VFJN01; genus DASXTK01. The sequence goes on from DATCLV010000305.1 coordinate 12,808, forward strand.
GACGGCGCCGGTGGCGTGCTCGATGGTGACGACGTCGGCGGTGGCCTTCAGCGGCTGGCCGGTCTCGGGGTCGGTGACCTCGAACACGCCGTTGACGCCCGGCGTGTTGTTGTTGCGGGCCTGGAGGGCGAGCTGCTGGGCCCGCGGGTCGAAGGTCGTGTAGATCTTCATGCCGCCCCGGTTGATCGCCGCCTCGCGCTCCTCGCGGGTGGCGCCGAGCCACTCGGCGTTCATCAGCTCCTCGCGGACCGCGGCGGTGAAGTAGTCCTCGGTGAGCGGCGCGACCCGCTGGGGCTCGGTGGGCAGCGGCGTGGCGTCGTAGAGGATCAGCTCGTCGTGGGTGATGACGCCGGCGTCCTCCATGCGGCGCAGGGCGTCGAGCCGCCGGTTCTTGGCGTCCTCCGGGAACCGGAACGGGTTGTTGGTGTTCGGGTTGCGGATCAGGCCCGCCAGCAGCGCCGCCTGGCCCATGTCGAGGTCCTTGGGGGACACGCCGAAGTAGGTCTCCGCCGCCGCCTGGATCCCGTAGGCGTGGTTCCCGAACCACACCTTGTTCAGGTAGCGGGTGAGGATCTCCTCCTTGGTCATGTCCTGCTCGAGCCGCCGGGCCAGGACCAGCTCCTGCGCCTTGCGCTCGATGGTCCGCTCCGGGCCGACGAACTCCAGCTTCACGAGCTGCTGGGTGATCGTCGACCCGCCCTGGGTGACGCCCCCGGCGCCGAGGTTGGCGCCCAACGCCCGCAGGAGGCCCCGCGCGTTGATGCCGTCGTGGGTCCAGAAGCCCGCGTCCTCGACGGCGAGGATGGCGTCGATCACCCGGTCCGGGATGTCCTTCAGCTCGATCGGCTGCCGGTTGAACTCGTCCCGCAGGATCGACAGCGTCGACCCGTCGGCGGCGTAGACGTAGGAGCGCTGCTCCAGGTTGCCGAGGGCCAGCTCCACGACCTCGCCCTCCCCTGCGTCGCCCATCCAGCTCAGCGGCTTGGCGACGGCGACGACGGTGGCGCAGAGCAGCACGGCGCAGCCGCCGATGGCGGCGGCCAGCTTCAGCAGGAGGGGGCGGTCGGGCATGCGCATGATCGAAGACCAGGACGATACCTACCGTGGCGAGGCCCCCGGCGGCAGGCCCTCCCGGCGGCGGCGCGGCGACCGTCGCCCCGGCCGGGTCGACCCCGTAGGGTGCCCCGCATGGGACACCCTCGACCTTTCCGCTTCGGCGTCCAGCTGGCGAACGCCCGGAGCGGCGCCGAGTGGGCGGAGATGGCCCGGCGCGCCGAGGACCTCGGCTACTCCACCGTCTTCGTGCCCGACCACTTCGACGACATCCTCGCCCCGGTGCCGGCGCTGATGGCGGCGGCCGCGGCCACCACGACGCTGAAGGTGGCGCCGCTCGTGCTCGACAACGACTACAAGCACCCCGTGGTCACGGCCAAGGAGCTGGCCACGATCGACCTGCTCAGCGACGGGCGGCTCGAGGTCGGTCTGGGCGCCGGCTGGATGGCCAGCGACTACGAGCAGTCGGGCATCCCGATGGACGAGCCCTCGGTGCGGGTCGACCGGCTGGAGGAGGCCGTCACGATCATCAAGGGGCTCTTCGGGGAGGGCCCGGTCGACTTCGAGGGCACGCACTACCGGATCTCCGGGCTCGACGGGCGACCCAAGCCGGTCCAGCGGCCGCACCCGCCGTTCCTCATCGGCGGCGGGCGACCCCGCACGCTGCGGCTCGCCGCCCGTGAGGCCGACATCGTCGGCGTGAACCCGTCGATCAAGTCGGGCCGGACCGACGCCGCCGCCGCCCGCGACGGCGCCGCCGAGCAGACCGACCGCAAGCTGCGCTGGCTCCGGGAGGCGGCCGGCGACCGCTACGACGACATCGAGATCAACTTCCTGATCTTCGCCTGCGTGGTCACCGACGACCGGAAGGGCACGATCGAGGCGATGGCCCCGCTGTTCGGCCTGAGCCCCGACGACGTGGCCGACTACCCGCACGCCTGGGTCGGCTCGGTCGACCAGATCTGCGAGCACCTCGAGGCCGGCCGCGAGCGCTGGGACGCCTCGTACCTCGTGGTGCAGGGCGTCGAGGCGATGACCGCGGCGGCGCCGATCGTCGCCCGGCTCGCCGGCACCTGACGTCCGCCCCGGCGGCGTCGCGCGTCGGCGTCGGCGACACGGTCGACGCCGGCCGGCGGCCGTCGACCGCCGTGCCGCCACCCAGCGTCGCCCCACTGACACCGACGGTCCCGTGCACGCGTCGCCGGCCACCGAAAGTCGGCGACGCGCCCTCACGAAGCGCGGTCGCCCAGGTCGTCGCGCTCTACGCTTCCGACGTGACGTCCTGCTCGCTGGACGACGCCCGGAAGCTCGTCCCCTTGGACCACGGGCTCGCCACCGTCTCGACGACGCGCGACGACGGGGCCGTCCAGAGCACCGTCGTGCACGCCGGGGTCGTCACCCACCCCGTCACCGGCGAGGACGTCGCCGCGTTCGTCGCCCGGGGCGGCACCGCCAAGATCCGCTACCTGCGGGAGCGCCCCGTCGCCACCGTCCTCTGGCGGGCCGGCTGGGCGTGGGTCGCCGTCGAGGGCCGGGTCGACCTGTGCGGGCCCGACGACCCGCTCCCCGGCGTCGACGCCGAGGGCGCGGCGGCCCTGCTCCGCGAGATCTGCCGGGCCGCCGGGGTCATCGAGGACGACTGGGACGAGTACGACCGCGTCGCCGCCGCCGAGCGACGGACGGCCGTGCTCGTCAGCCCTCGTCGCCTGTACCGGAATCCGTGAGCTCGACGCCCAGGAAGCCCGCCAGCGCCTCGTTGAACGCGATCGGGTCCTCCAGGTTGGGCAAGTGCCCCACGTTGGGGATGATCACCAGCTCGCCCTTCAGGAACAGCCGCAGGCTGCGGGCGTCCGCGATCGGCGTGATGCGGTCGAGCTCGCCCACCACCACCAGCGCCGGCAGCTGCGCCTGGCGGAGCAGCAGCATCGAGTCGGGCCGGGTCTTCATCGCCTCCAGGGCGGCGATCCACCCCTCCGGGGTGGCGCCCTCGGCCAGGGCGTGGACGTAGCTGACCAGGTCGCTGCGGGCCATCGAACCCGCCGACAGCTGGCTCTCGACCAGGCTCTTGGCCAGCGACGTGAGCTCCGAACCCGACCGGATCTGGTTCTGGGTCTCGGTGCGCCGGGCCGCCGCCGGGCCGTCGTCCGACAGCGCCCGCGTGTCGGCCAGCACCAGGCGCTCGACCCGCTCCGGGTGGTGGCGCAGCAGCGCCATGGCGAGGTAGCCACCCATCGAGCAGCCCACCACCGTGGCCTTCTCGACGTCCATCTGGTCGAGCACCCCCGCCACCAGACCGGCCCACCGTTGCATCGAGGCCGACTTCGGCTCGGCCGGCGGCTCGGAGCCACCGAAGCCGGGCATGTCGACGGCCAGGCACCGATGCGAGGCCTCGAACGCGTCGAGCTGGTAGTCCCACATCGCGGCCTGGAACGGGAAGGCGTGGAGGAAGAGCAAGGCGTCGCCCGACCCGCGGTCGATCACATGGATGTGCTCGTCGTTCACCTCAAGCAGCGGCACGCATCTCCTCCCAAGCCTGTGCTGGCCCCTAGTGTCGCTGCTCACAGGCGGCGACGTGAAATACCACGAACGGTGGGCGACCGGCTCGGAACGTGACCGCCCCGGCTGGCCCGCCAGGGCCCCAGTGTCGCCCGTTGCGCCCTCGATACCCACCTATGGACCCGCCTTTGCACCGGCGGTTTCACCGGATTTTCTCTCCGACCACCGCGTCGGCCGACGCGCGCGCCGGGGAGTGGGCCCCGGAG
>DATCLV010000315.1:0-2890 GCA_036563745.1 Acidimicrobiales bacterium
CTCCGGGCTCATGCCGACGGTGCTGAAGTTGTCGCTGACCATCACCAGGTCGCCGGCGAAGGCGGCGTCGACGGTCTCGTCGATGTACGCCTTCAGCGAGGCCGCGATCACGGTGAACATCGCCACCACGGCCACGCCCACCATCAGCGCCGACGCCGTGCCGGCGGTGCGCTTCGGGTTGCGCATGGCGTTGCCCCGGGCCAGCTGCCCGCTGATGCCCCGGAACCGGGCCAGCGGGGCGCCGAGCACGGCACCGGCCGGCCGGGCCACGACCGGGCCCAGCATCACCAGGCCCACCAGCAGCGCCAGCGACCCCAGGCCGGTCAGGGAGAGCGACCCGGCCGAGGTGGCGCCGAACACGGTGAGCCCGACGCCGGCGGCGGTGACCGCGGCACCGGCGACCAGCCGGGCCCGGGAGGTGTCGGAGCGGTCGATGGCGACGTCGCGCAGGGCGGCCAGCGGCAGCACCCGCGCCGCCTTGATCGCCGGGCCCACGCTGGCGGCGACCGTCACGATCACGCCCAGCGCCATGCCCACGATCACCGTGTCGCTGCGCAGTGGCATCGAGTCGCCGGGCAGCGGGAAGCCCATCGCGTCCATCAGCCCGGTCAGCCCGGCCGCCAGCCCGACGCCGGCCAGCAGGCCGAGCATGGAGGCGACCACGCCGACCACCAGCGACTCGGCCAGCGTCGAGACCAGCACCTGGCGCCGGGAGGCGCCGAGGGCCCGCAGGAGCGCCGACTCCCGGCTCCGCTGGGCGACGACGATGGAGAAGGTGTTGTAGATGCTGAACCCGGCCACCACCAGGGCGATGCCGGCGAACAGCAGCAGGAAGTTCTCCATGGCCCCGAGGAAGTCGCCCTCGATGTCGTCCTGCTGCTCCTGGGTGAGCGCCGCGCCGGTGAGGACCTCGGCGTCGTCGGGGAGCAGCTGTGCGATGCGGTCGGCCAGCGCCTCCTGGCTGGTGCCGTCGGCGGCGGCCACCCGGATGGCGGTCACCCGGTCGGGCTCGGGCATCAGCAGCTGCTGGGCCTCGTCCAGGGTGAACGCGGCGTAGGTGACGCCGGCCATGCCGTCGGACGAGCCGAACCGGGCCACGCCGGTGATCGTCACCTCGACCGGTGCCGGCGTGCGGATCGTGGTGGTGTCGCCCACCTCGAGGTCGCCCTGCTCGGCCGTGGCCTTGTCGATCACGACCTCGCCGGGACCGCTCGGGGCCTCGCCCTCGACGATCGAGTACGGGTTGACGTCGGGGTCGGAGATCCAGTTGCCGGCGATGGTCGGCGGGCCGTTGCCGCCGATCGGGTCGCCGTCGCGGCCGATGATCTGGCCGCTGCCCTCGATCACGGGCTCGGCGACGGCGACGCCGTCGAGCGCCGCGATCGCATCGACCAGCTCCTCGTCGAGCAGGCCGACGTTGGCGAGGTCGTCGACGTCGATGTTCGTGGCCGACCGCACGTAGGCGTCGGTCCCCTCGTTGGCCTCGGTGAACAGGTCCTTGAAGCCGGCGCGGGTGCTGTCGCCGAGCACGAGGGTGCCCGACAGGAACGCCACGCCGAGGACGACGGCCAGGCAGGTGCCCAGCAGGCGGCGCTTGTGCGCCCGCAGGGAGGAGATCGTCGTGCGCCACATGGTCTCAGCCCTTCCTCGTCGCCGCCGTCGCGGCGGCGGGGGTGGTCGCCGCGGTGCGGCCGTCGAGGGACTTCAAGCGGTCGAGCACCCGCTCGGCGCTGGGCTGGTCCATGAGGTCGACGATGCGGCCGTCGGCGAGGAACACGGCGGCGTCGGCGTAGCCGGCGGCGACCGGGTCGTGGGTGACCATCACGATGGTCTGGCCCATCTCGTCGACGGCCCGCCGCAGGAACTGCAGCACCTCGGCGCCGGACCGGGAGTCGAGGTTGCCGGTGGGCTCGTCGGCGAACACGACCTGCGGCCGGCTCGCCAGCGCCCGGGCGACGGCGACGCGCTGCTGCTGGCCGCCGGAGAGCTCGGAGGGCCGGTGCCGGAGGCGGTTGCCCAGGCCCACGGTGGCGATCACGGTCTCCAGCCACGCCGTGTCGGGCCGGCGGCCGGCCAGGCGCAGCGGCAGGGCGATGTTCTCGGCCGCGGAGAGGGTGGGGAGCAGGTTGAACGACTGGAAGACGAAGCCCAGCCGGTCCCGGCGCAGCTGGGTGAGCTGGCGGTCGTTGAGCTTGCTGAGGTCGACGTCGCCCAGGAGGATCCGACCGGCGGTCAGCGAGTCGAGCCCGGCCATGCAGTGGAGGAGCGTCGACTTGCCCGAGCCGGACGGTCCCATCACGGCGGTGAACCGACCGGCGGGCAGGGTCACCGACACGTCGTCGAGGGCCCGCACGGCGGTGTCCCCGGTGCCGTAGACCTTCGTCGCGCCGTCGGCCCAGACGGCCACCGGCCCGCCGAAGAGGGAGGAGCTCGGCTGCGTCATGGTGGAGGTGGAAGTCATGGGTCGAACGTACGGAGGCGGGGGTTTTCGTTGAATGGAGCGGCCTGGCGTCTTCGGGTGGGGATATCCCGACGTGGCGCCGGGCGGCTCTCCCCCTCTTGCCCACGATGCCCTGCTCAGGAGGTCGGCTCGGGGATGCCCCGGGGACGCGCGACGGCCGCCTCGGCGGCGGATGCCGGGGCGGCGGGTCTGGGAGCGCTCGGCCTGTCACCGGCGGCGCCGTCACGCGGGACGACCACCCGACCGGATCGATCAGCCCGGCCGGACGACCGTCTCGACCGGAGGACCGTCGGTCGTCGAGGGGCCGTCGTCAGTCGTTGTCGAGGAGGTCGAGGCGGAGGAGGGAGCGCCAGTCCTGGAGGTGGGCCTCGGCGACCTGCTGGGGCGTCTGGCGGAGGGTCTCCTCCGGCACCGCGTCGACCACCCGGC
>DATCLV010000336.1:0-1880 GCA_036563745.1 Acidimicrobiales bacterium
CGGTGGGGCCGTCCTCGGGCCCGCCGACGTCGGCGACGAGCTGCAGCCCGTCGGCCCCGGGCAACTTGACCGTTGCAGCCATCCGTCCTCCTCGCCACGACACCCACGCTCGCCACGACGGCACCGCCCCGCCGTCACACCGGCCCGACGCTAGGCCCCCGACCCCGTTTCCGGCACCTCCGCCCGCGCATCGGCAATTCACCGATCGCGGGGTCGACCCGCCAAATATCGACCTTGCTGAGTAATACCGTTATTGTGTCCGGTGCTGGGGGTCGTGGGGGTGCTCGTCCGGGTGGTCGGGTGCCCCTCCGGTGGGGCCGGGGGGTGCCATCGGCCGGGCGCGGACGGCCCCACGAGGGAGGAGCACACCCGTGAGCTCACGGACACGGACTCGCAGGGCGGCGGCGCTGGGCGCGCTGACGATGGCGGCCGCCGCCGTGCTGTCGCTGACGGCACCGGCCCGGGCGCACGAGTCACCGGTCCTGCCGCCGGGCGACTACACCGCCGAGCAGATGGCCGAGGCCGAGGACCTCGTCCACCGCACCGAGGAGGTGCTGCCGCAGAAGTACGGCGACTGGCGCACGCTGGAGGAGCTGGGCTTCTACGACTTCGGGGTCAACACCCCGAACGGCTACCGCCACTTCATCAACCCGTCGTGGATGGCCGACGAGCACCTGCTGGACCCCGAGTACCCGGAGTCGCTGGTCTACAAGGACCACGGCAACGACCACCTGGTGCTCGAGGCGGCGATGTTCTACCTGAAGCCCGAGCACACGATGGACAACATCCCCGCCGAGTACGCCTGGTACCCGGGCTGGCACGTCCACGAGGAGCTGTGCGTCGACGCGGGCGGGCGGTTCTCCGGCATCAACGTCCCGGGCCGCGGCTGCGTGCCGGCGGGGCAGCAGGCGTGGTCGCCGCCGATGATGCACGTCTGGATCGTCGACAACGAGTGCGGCCACCGCTTCACCGGGCTCGGCGTGACCGGTGCCATGTGCGACGTCGAGGGTGAGCACGGCCACGGGCAGCCGCCGGGCACCGAGCACCCGCCGGGCAGCGAGCACCCGCACCCGACCGAGCCGCCGGGCCCGGGAGGCTCGCCGACCACGGCGCCGCCCGCCACCCACCCCGAGGGGCACGAGGGCCCGCCGCCCGCCACCCCGGTGGTCGACGAGCCCGACTACACGGGCTGACCGTCCGATATTGCGTCGATCGGGCCGCATAGAGCGGTCTTCCGGACGCAATTTGGGACGGGCCGGCGGCTCCACGGCCCCCACCCATCAGGGGTCGTGGGGCCGCCGGCCCGCACTTCCCACCGTCGTGCGGCAGGCTGGAGGGGTGACCGACGCCTACCGGGAGCGCCGGGCGGACTCGCTGGCCGCCACGGTGTGGACCCGCACCGCCGACGGATCGGCGGGGTGGGTGCTCCCGGACGGGTGCCTCGACGTCCTGTGGGACGGCCGGGAGCTGGTGGTCGCGGGCCCCGACACCGGCCCCCACCGCAACGCCCCGCCGCCGGGCACCAGGTACGCGGCGGTGCGGTTCGACTCCGGGGTGGGGCCGGCGGTGCTCCACCTGCCGGCCGACGCCGTGCGCGACCAGCGGGTGCCCCTGGTCGACCTGCTGCCCCGGTCGGACGTCGACCGCCTCACCGACGAGGTCGCCGCCGCGCCCGATCCCGCCGGCGTGCTGGAGCGGTGGGCGGCCCGGCGGCTGGGGGAGGGGCCGGGCCCCGATGCCACCCTCCAGCGGGTCGCCGACCTGCTCGACGCCGGGCTGCGGGTGGCCGACGTCGCCGACGCCGTGGGCCTCGGCGAGCGCCAGCTGCACCGCCGGTCGCTCGCCGCGTTCGGCTACGGGCCGAAGGTGCTGGCCCGGAT
>DATCLV010000360.1:0-6478 GCA_036563745.1 Acidimicrobiales bacterium
GCGCACAGCGACGCCCCCGCCCCCAGGTGGCAGGTCAGCACCCGGGGCACGCCGGCGGCGGCGCCGCCGGGGCCGTCAGCGGCGCCGGGCGCCACGCCCGTCTCCGCCCGCACGAGCTCCACCGCCCGCCGGGCCGCGTAGGCGTGCGACAGGCCGTGGAACCCGTAGCGGCGCAGCGGCCACCGCAGCCGCCACACCGCCGGGAGGGCGTAGGTGGCGGCCGCCTCCGGCAGCGTGGCGTGGTAGGCGGTGTCGAAGCAGGCGACGTGGGGCACGTCGGGCAGGGCGGTCATCGCCGCCCGGATCCCCGCCACCGACCGCCCCTGGTGCAGGGGCGCCAGCGGGGTCAGCGACGCGATCTGCTCCACCACGCCGTCGTCGACCCGGCACGCCGTCACCAGGTCCCGGCCGCCGTGGACCACCCGATGCCCCACGGCGTCGACCGGCCCGGCGGCGGCCAGCAGGTCGTCGATCGGGGTGCTGTCCTCGCCGTCCCACCCCTCGACGTGCCGGGCTGCCACGGTCTCGTCCTCGGGGCCGAGGACCTGCAGCTTCAGGCTCGACGAGCCCGCGTTCACCACGAGGAGGCGCATCGCCCGATCCTCCCCGCCCTCAGGCCCGCCCGGGCCAGGTCCAGTCGCGGATCTCCGGCGGGTCCTCGCCGTGCTCGTAGGCGTAGGCCCGCTGGGCGCGGCGCAGGTCGACCATCCGCTGGCGGACGGTGACGGCCCGGCCGTCGAGCCCCTGCACCCGGTCGATCACGTCCATCACCAGGTGGTAGCGGTCGATGTCGTTGCGGACCGCCATGTCGAACGGCGTGGTCGTGGTGCCCTCCTCCTTGTAGCCGCGCACGTGGAGGTTGCCGTGGTTGGTGCGCCGGTAGGCCAGCCGGTGGATCAGCCACGGGTAGCCGTGGTAGGCGAACACGATCGGCCGGTCGACGGTGAACAGGGCGTCGAAGTGGTCGTCGGGCAGGCCGTGGGGGTGCTCGGAGGGCGGCAGCAGGCGCATGAGGTCGACCACGTTGACCACCCGCACCCGCACCGACGGCAGGTGCTCCCGGAGCAGGGCGACGGCGGCCAGCGTCTCCAGGGTGGGGACGTCGCCGGCGCAGGCCAGCACGACGTCGGGGTCGCCCTCGTCGTTGGACGCCCAGTCCCACACGCCGACGCCGCGGGCGCAGTGGTTGTCGGCCTCCTCCCAGTCGAGCCACGTGGGGGCCGGCTGCTTGCCGGCGACGATCACGTTCACGTAGTCCCGCGACCGGAGGCAGTGGTCGGTGATCGACAGCAGCGTGTTGGCGTCCGGCGGCAAGTAGACCCGGATGACGTCGGCCTTCTTGTTCACCACGTGGTCGATGAACCCGGGGTCCTGGTGCGAGAAGCCGTTGTGGTCCTGGCGCCACACGTGGCTGGTGAGCAGGTAGTTCAGCGACGCGATCGGCAGCCGCCACGGCAGCTCCCGGCTCACCTTCAGCCACTTGGCGTGCTGGTTGAACATCGAGTCGACGATGTGGACGAACGCCTCGTAGCACGAGAACAGGCCGTGCCGGCCGGTGAGCAGGTAGCCCTCCAGCCAGCCCTGGCAGGTGTGCTCGGAGAGGATCTCCATGACCCGCCCGCCGCGGCCGAGGTGCCGGTCGACGGGCAGCGTGGTGCCCTCCCACGCCTTGCCGGTGACCTCGTAGACGGCGTCGAGCCGGTTGGACGCGGTCTCGTCGGGGCCGACGAGCCGGAAGTTGCGGTACGGCTCGTTCAGGCGGAACACCTCGGCCAGGTAGTGGCCCAGCACCCGGGTGGCCTCGGCGGTGGTCTCGGCGGCGCCGGGCTCCTTGACCTCGACCGCGAAGGTCGCCGGGTCGGGCAGCTCCAGCGGGCGGAGCAGGGTGCCGCCGTTGGCGTGCGGTGACGCCGACATGCGCTGCTCGGGGGCCGGGAGGATGGCGGTGACCTGCTCCCGGGGTCGGCCGGCCTCGTCGAACAGCTCCTCGGGGCGGTACGACCGGAGCCAGTCCTCGAGCATCGCCAGCTGGGCCTCGTCGCTGCGGGGCTTGGTCAGGGGGACCTGGTGGGCCCGCCAGGTGTTCTCGACCGGCTGGCCGTCCAGCTCGACCGGGCCGGTCCACCCCTTCGGCGTCCGCAGGACGATCACGGGCCAGCGGGGCCGGGCGACGGGGGCCGAGGTGCCCGCGGCGCGGGCCTCCTCCTGGATGGCGACGATCTCGGCCAGCGCGTGGTCGACGGTCGCCGCCAGCTGCTGGTGGACCGCCGCCGGGTCGTCGCCCTCCACCAGGTACGGCGTGTACCCGTAGCCCCGCAGGAGGGCGTCGAGCTGCTCGTCGCCGATGCGGGCGGGGATCGTCGGGTTGGCGATCTTGTAGCCGTTGAGGTGGAGGATCGGCAGCACCGCGCCGTCGCCCACCGGGTCGAGGAACATGTTGGAGTGCCACGAGGTGGCCAGCGGGCCGGTCTCCGCCTCGCCGTCGCCGATCACGGCCGCCACCACCAGGTTCGGGTTGTCGAACGCGGCGCCGTAGGCGTGGGACAGCGAGTAGCCCAGCTCGCCGCCCTCGTGGATCGACCCCGGCGTCTCGGCGGCCACGTGGCTCGGGATGCCGCCGGGGAACGAGAACTGGCGGAACAGGCGGCCCATGCCCTGCTCGTCCTGGCCGACCGCCGGGTAGACCCGGCTGTAGGTGCCCTCCAGCCACGTTCAGGCGACCACGCCCGGGGCGCCGTGGCCCGGCCCGGCGATGAACAGGAGGTCGCGATCGACCTGGTTCCGGGCCCGGGTGAGGTGCCCGTACAAGAGGCTCAACCCCGGTGCGGTCCCCCAGTGCCCCAGCAGGCGGGGCTTCACGTGCTCGGGCCGGAGCGGCTCCCGGAGCAGCGGGTTGTCGAGCAGGTAGATCTGCCCGACGGCCAGGTAGTTGGCCGCCCGCCAGAAGGCGTCCACCTCGGCCAGCGCTCGGTCGTCGAGGGGATGCTGGTCGATCGTCAGCATCCCCCGAGACTATGGACGTCCCGGGGAAACGGCACGCTCCGTCCCGGGCTGCCTCCCCGGACGCCGCGCCGCCGCGCCGGGACGGGCGTCCGGGGACGGGTCGGGGAGCGGCACGGTGAGGCCGAGGCCGCAGCGGCGGGCCAGGTGGAGGGTGGGTTCGGTGGGCTCGGCGCCCAGGTCGGCCAGCGCGGCGAGGCAGCGGGTGACCGCCTCGCGGGCGGCGGTGCGGTCGCCGCGGTCGAGCGCCGCGGTGGCGAGGACCCCGTAGGCCTCCTCGCTCCACGGGTCAGCGGTGATGGCCCGCTGGGCGTGCGCCTCGGCCCGGTCGAGGTCGCCCCGGCCGACCAGCAGCTGGGCGGCCCGGATGGCGGCGGCCACGAACCGGGAGCGGTACCGGGTGCGGTCGAGGTCGATCCAGTCGGCGTCGGGGACGTCGTCGAGCAGGTCGCCCCGGTAGAGCTCGCAGGCCGCCAGGTGGTGGGTGAGCGCCAGCGACGGGGTGCCGTCGGCCTCGGCCTGCTCGGCGAGGGCGAGGTGGCGGTCGAGCTCGTCGACGTCGAGCACGAGGTGGTCGCCGGGCACCAGCTCCACCGTGGGGCCGTCGAGGCGGACCAGGTAGGGGGCCTCGCCGGCGCTGCGCCACGGCTCCAGCGCGTGGAGCAGGTAGCTGAGGGTGACGCCGAGGTTGTTGGCCGCGGCCCGGTCGTCGAGGTCGGGCCACAGGGCGGCGCCGATCGCGGCGCGGTGGGTGCGGCGGTGGGTCACCAGGTACCCGAGCAGCGACCGGACCTTGGGCCGTCGCAGGTCGGGTTCGAGCACCTCGTGGGGCCCGCCGGTGGCGTCGCCGTCGCGCCACAGCTGCAGCGGGCCCAGCACCCCGAGGCGGCTGACGACCGGCGGCGGCGCGGGCACGGCGGCCAGCAGGCTCCGGGCCTGCTTCCCGGCGCGGTCCTTCCTCCCCGCCACCTCCTGCAGCAGGGCCCGCCCACGCGGGCCGAGCGATTCCAACAGCAGGGCACCCTCCGGGCGACCGATGGCGTGGAGGTGCACCGCCAGCTCGGCGGCGAGGCGGTGGTGGAGGGCGCCCCGGACCTGGGCCAGGTCGCCCAGGTCCAGCTGCCAGAGCCGCTCCGTGCCCTGCCCGGCCCGGGCGGCGACGAGCGCGGCGGCCAGCTCGCGGGCCACGGCCATGTGGCCGAGCAGCGGCGCCGCGTCCCACGACGCCCGGCTCTGGGGCACGAGCACGTAGGACACGGCCAGCATGTGCCGCCAGGTGCGCCGGTCGGGGTGGTGCTCCCAGCCGCCCTGCTCGTCGTAGACCCGTCCCAGCAGCTCGGCGGCGCCCTCGACGTCGCCGGCGGCCAGGAGGAGCATCGTCTCGGCGATGGCGGTGCGGGCGGTCTGGGCCCCGACGGGCTCGGCCGACGCCGCGGCCGCCTCGTCGAGGTGGCGCCGGGCCTGGGCGACGTCGCCCACGTGGGCGTCGGCCATCGCCGCGTTGACCAGGCCCTGGGCGTGGAGCGCCGCGATGCCGGCCGTCCGCAGCGCCGCCAGCGCCCCCGGGAGCCGGGCGAACGCCTCGTCGACGCGGCCCAACGCCCACAGGCAGCGGATCCGCAGGCCGTCGAGGATCGACACGACCGCCGGGTCGCCGGTGTGCTCGTGGGCGTCGAGCAGCTCCAGCGCCGCGTCGGCGTGGCCCTGGTCGAGGAGCACACCGCCGCGGAGCCAGGTGGCCATCGAGTCCCACACGGGGTCGAGGCCGTCGCGGTCGATGGCGTCGAGCTCGGCGAGCACCCGGCCGTCGTCGCCGGCCAGGTCGGCGGCCAGGGCCCGGATGAACCCGGCGAGGCTCCGGGCGGTCCGGTTGCCGGTGGCCTCGATCTCGGCGATGCGCGCCGCGACCTCGCCGCCGATCGTCGCCCGGTCCTGCCGCCCCCACGCCAGCCGGCCGAGCTGGGCCAGCGCGGTCAGCTCGGCCTCGACGTCGCCGGCGGCGCGGCACGCCTCGACCGCCCGGCGCAGCGGCTCGATGGCGGCCGCCGGTCGGGTGAACGCGAGCTTCAGCGCGCCGGCCAGCTGCCCGGCGGGCGTGGCGCGCACCGCCGCCGGGCTGGCGTTGAGGCACCGGTCGAGGCGCCGGGGGTTGCAGCGCTCGCTCTCGAGGCAGGCGGCGCGGAGCACGGCCGGGGCCTCGTCCCACAGCTCGGCGTCGACGACCAGCCCGTAGGCCTGGTCGATGCGGCCCCGGGCGGTGAGATCGCGCACGGCCCGGCGCCGCACCTCGGCCCGGTCGTCGCCGGTGAGGGCGAGGCGGGGCGCCGTGCTCCACAGGGCGTGGGGGAGGTGCCAGCCGTCGGCGCCGACCGCGATGAGCGGCACCCCGGCAAGCGCCGTGCGCAGGTCGACGGAGGTGCCGAGCGCGGTCGACGCCAGCCGGTCGTCGGCGCCGCCGAGGTCGCAGACGACGGCGAGGATGCGGCGGCGCGCCTCGCCGAGGGGCTCCAGGACCTCCTCCCACAGGAAGTCGCCGGCGACACGGTCGCCCTCGGCGGAGCCGGCCAGGTCGGCCATGGCGGGCCAGCCGCCGCTCGGCGCCAGCCGGTCGACGGGCACGCCGTGGCGCTCGGCCAGGGCGGCGAGCTCGTCGCCGTCGAGGCGGAGGTCGTCCTCGCCGATGCGCTGCACGACGCCGATGCCCTCCAGCCGGGCCAGCGGGATCGGCGGGTCGCCCCGGGAGGACAGCACCACGTGCCCGTTGGCGGGCAGGGCGGTCACGAACCGGGCGAGCCAGTCGGCCCCGGCCGAGCCGGGTGGGAGCCGGTGCACGTCGTCGAGCACCACGCACACCTGCTGGGGCGACCGCTGCCACACCGCCTCGGCCACCCGGGTCGGCGTGGGCGCCTCTCCACGATCCTCGCTCCCGGCGAGCCCCCCGGGCCCGCTGGGCCCGCCGTGCCGGCTGCCGTTGCCCCTGCCGTTTCCGCGCCCGGCGCCGGCCCGGTCGGCGAGGTCGGCCGGATCGACCGGGTTCGCCGGGTCGTCGTCGGCGGCCAGCGCGGCCCACACCGCGAGCGCCAGGCCGGCACCGTCGGCGTCGTGCGGCTCGACCCCCACCCACACGTCGTCGCCCCGGGGCGCGAGCCGGTTCTCCCGCACCGCCTGGGCGAGCAGCGTGGTCTTCCCGAGGCCCGGACCGCCGACGAGCAGGGTCACCCGGTGGTCCCAGCGGGCCAGCAGCGGCCCCAGCAGGCGTGGACGGGTGAGTTGCTTCTGGCGCGGCTCCGGCGGATCGAACCGGAACGAACGCATGCCCACCCACCGTACGTCCGGGAGCCCGCTAAGGATCTGCTATCGGCCGTGTTCTTGTCTGGGCGTCGGCTCCTCCGGCGGGGGGCCTCGGTGGGCCGGCGGGAGCGGGTTCGACGGCGGTCACGTGGCCGCCGGTCCACCCGGATGCACCGCGGTCCCGGAT
>DATCLV010000362.1:0-15238 GCA_036563745.1 Acidimicrobiales bacterium
GGATGTTCGGGTCGCCGAGGGCGGCGTCGGCCAGCTTCAGCGCCACCACCGGATCGCCGTCGAGGGCGGCGGCCTCGGCGCGGCGGGCCGCGACCTGGTGGGTCGGTGCCCCGACGGCCACGGCCCGCTCGAACCAGGCCCGGGCCAGCTCGGGGGCGTCGACCACGGTGGCGTCGCCGGCGGCGATGAACGCCTCGGCGGCCGCCTGCCCCTGGGCGTTCGCGGCGGCCAGGTGCTCGGCCGCCTGCGACGGCGGTGCGCCCCGCTCGGTCAGCGCCGCGGCCAGCAGGGCGTGGAAGTGGCGGCGCTCGGCCACCGGGGTCAGCTCGGTGACGGCGGCCGCCACCACGGGGACCACCTCGTCGCGGGCCGACACCACCAGGCCGGCGGCCCGGAGGGCGTCGACCGCGTCGCCCAGGTCCTCGCGGGGCAGGCCCGTGACGCTGACCAGGAGATCGTCGTCGAGGTCGGCGCCGGCGCTCAGCGCGGCCAGCACCGTGCGGGCGGCCGGCGGCAGCTGGTCGACCTCCGACCGCACCGCCTCCACCACCGACGCCGTGAGCTCCGGCTCGCCGCCGGACGTCCACGCCCGGGCCAGGTGGTCGACGAACACCTGCACGCCGCCGGACTGCTCGTGGAGCGCCTCGACCATCGCCGGCTCGACCGCGGCACCCCGGACGAGCGCCGCCCGCTCGGCCACGTCGGCCTCGTCGAGCAGGCCCAGCGACAGGAGGGGGCGATGGCGGGACAGGGCGGCGTCGAGGGCGGCCAGCGGCGCGTCGCCCGGCGCGGGGCGGTGGGCGACGACCACGGTGATGCCGGCGTCGTCGGCTCGCTCGGCGATGCCCACGACCACCCGCAGGGAGGCCGGGTCGAGCCACTGCGCCTCGTCGACCAGCAGGGCGGCGCCACCGGCGTCGGCGCCCGTGGCCACGTCGCCGGCGTCGCCCGAGCCCGAGCCCGAGTCCGAGCCCGACGGCTCGGTCAGACGGGCCAGCAGCGCCTCCCGGCAGGACCGCTCGGTCGGCGGCTCGCCGGGGCTGCCGACGACCCCCGGGCCGAGCGCCTCGATCACCGCGGCCAGCGGCTCGTCGCGCTCCAGGCGTCGACCCGTGACGCGCACCGCCCGGCGGCCGACCGACTGCAGCCGGTCGGCCAGCGCCGCAAGCACCTCGCCGCTCCCGCTGCCGCCGGGCCCCACGATCCCCACCTGGGTCGCCGAGGACTCGGCCGGCAACGCCTCGGCCACGAGGCGCGCGATGCGCGAAGGAAGGCGTGCTTCGGGCCGGACCGCCATGAGGTACGGATCGTAGCTGCCGAGCCGCCGCCCACCAGCCGCGAGCAGGGGCGCCGCGAATTGCACCCCCTGCGCCTGTTCCCGCGCCCGGCCGGTTCGCTATGTTGCCGGGGCTTGTGGCCGGGGGGACCGCAGCATCACCGATCGCAGCAGACTCCCCGGCCGGGGGGAACACATCGACGGGTGCGCCCGTCCGGGCGCACCGAAGCCGCCGACACGGCAACGACCGAAGGACAGGACCGTGACGATCACACACAGCCACCGGCGCGCCGGCCTCGCGCTGCTCGCCACCGGCGTGCTCCTCATGGGCGCATGCGGGGGCGGTGACGACGACGAAGACGCCCGAGAGGATCAGACCGAGGAGACCGACGAGGAGACGGGTGGCGAGTCGTCGGCCAACGAGACCGACGTCACGTCGACCCCGCTCCCCAGCGTGAACCCGGACGCCCCGGCCGCCGACTCCGAGTTCTGCCAGGGCGCCATGGCCGCCATCTCGGCGTCGGTCAGTCAGGGCGCCGACGGTGACGACGGCAGCCTCGACGCCGCCGAGCAGCTCGAGGCCCCGGACGAGATCGCCGAGGCGTGGCACAACGTGCTCTCGACGTCGCGCGAGATGGCCGACCTGGACTACACCGACCCCGAGGCGTCCACGCGGGCCCAGCAGGCCTACGAGGAGATCGCCGACGACCAGGCCCTGATCATCAGCTACCTCCAGGAGGACTGCGGGATCGACCTCGGCGCCGGCACCGACGGATCGGTGCCCACGCCGCCGTCGACAGGAGCGTGATGCGCGCGTAGGGCCTGCGTCACCGCGCCGACCGGCGCGACTGCTCTGACGTGAGATCGGCCTCGGTGGATCGGTGGGGTCACCGAGGTGGGCGGGCGGATGCCCTGGCCGTCAACGACGACGGCCTCGAAATCACCAAGGAAGCGAGTCAGCAATTGCTACGTAAGACCACGACCGCGTTCGCCCTGGCGGGCGCGCTCATGCTCGTCGCCGGTGGGTGCGGCAGCGACGAACAGGCCGACGCCAACGACAACGGGACCGGCAACGAGTCGACCGAGGAGGGCGCGCCGGCCGCCGCCCAGCAGGGTGCGGCGACCGGCGCGTCCGACTTCTGCCAGAAGGCGAAGGCCCTCTACGACCAGCTGTCGACCGCGGCCCCCGGCTCCCCCACGAGCGAGCAGGTGAAGTCCGTCTTCGACAAGGCCAAGGCCCTGGAGGCCCCGGCGGAGATCGCCAACGACTGGAACGCCATCCTCGACACCCTCGTGGGCCCGGTCGTCAACGGCGAGATCGACGTGAACCAGCCGGCCGGCGCCCAGGAGATCACCCAGCGGGCCGCAGGGCTCGCCGAATCGCTCCAGCGCACCGGCGCCTACTTCGACACGACCTGCGGCTTCGGCGGTGCCGCGACGACGATCCCGGCCGATCCGTCCACCCCGGCTGATCCGGCCACCCCGGCCCCCACGGACGTCCCGCCCCCGACCGACGAGACGCCCGTGACCGAGGTGCCACCCCCGACGGCGGCGCCGGCGCCGGCGCCGCCCGCCGTGGACGCTCCGGTGGTGGCTCCGCAGGCCCCCCAGGGCTGACCGGGGCGGAACCCTCTCTCGACGACGGGTGCCGGCCGGCTCCCCGCAGGGTCGGCCGGTGCCCTACTCGAAGATGCGGATGCGCCCCTCGGAGGCCTCGAGCACGGCCCGGGCCGCCCGGTGGAGCTGCGCGTGCAGCATCCGGAACCGCTCGACCTCCGGGTCGACCTCGTCGGCGTCGACCGGGGCGGAGTCGTTCTCGTCGAGCAGCTTCCCCTCGTCGAGCGCCGCGAACTCGGCGTCCCAGTCGGTGGTCTCGGCCTGGACGCGCAGGCGCGACGACGGCGCCTGGATCAGCGCCCGGTCGAGGTCCTGCACGATCGTGACCACCACGTCGGTGGTGGTGCGGACGCCCGGCGTCGACAGCAGGTGCAGCGCCTGCAGCTTCCGCATCGCCAGGGCCGCCACCATCAGCGGGTCGCCCAGCTCGCCGACGGCGGAGTCGACGCCGGACAGGTCGAGGGTGACCTCGTCCGGGACCCCGAACCACTCCCGCAGGCGCGCGAACAGCTCTGCCGTCACGTCGTGGAGGGCCAGCAGCGCGTCGGGCTTGGGCAGGATGCCGTCCGGGTCGTCGCTCACGGTGTCACAGCCACCAGGTCAAGCACCAGGAGCATTGGCGGCACGGTAGACGGTGAGGCGCACCGTGGTCCCATTCGTCGCCTGCTCGAAGACGAGCTCGTCGGCCAGGGTGCGCATGAGGGGGATGCCCAGGCCGCTCTCGTGACGGAGGCGCTGGGGATCGGTGGCGGCGGGGAGTGAGGCGAGGTCGGCGGGGTCGAAGCCACCGCCACGATCGGCGACCTCGACGGTCACCGTGCGGTCGTCCAGCTCACAGCGGATGACCACCGGCTCCTCCGACCAGACGGACTGGTGGGCCTCGATCGCGTTGGAGCAGGCCTCGGTGACCGCCAGCTTGAGGTCGTCGAGACGGGCGCCGCCCAGGTTCGGTGCGAGGGAGCTGACCGCGGCGTCGACCACGAGGCGGACCAGCGACAGATAAGCCGGCCGGGCTGGGATCTCCAGCTCGACGACGGCCATGGCATCACGCCCTCACGGCGGCGTCCAGCGAGGAGAAGAGCGGGAACGCCTTGTCGAGTGCCGTGATCTCGAACAGGCGGCGGATCCGGCTCTGTGTGCAGACCAGGCGCAGGTCCCCGCCGTTCGTGCGCGCCCGCTTGAGGGCGCTGATGATGGCGCCGAGCCCGGTCGAGTCGAGGAAGTCGAGCCCTTCGAGGTCGAGGACCAGCAGGTGCGAGCCCTGCGAGACCAGCTGGATCAACTGCTCGCGCAGGCTGGGCGCGCTGGCCACGTCCAACTCTCCAAAGAGGCTGACGACGGTCCAACCGTCGAGCGACGACACATCGGCACGGAGCTGCATGGCGCAGCAGACGTTAGTGCCTTTCGCCACCTGCATCGTTGGACCGTCTTTCCTGGTGGTCCCTACAACGTTGAAATTCCAGGGGCGTAACATGTCCGGCGTGTCGGCGGCGGAGGACCTCCAGGCCACGGACACGGCGCCCGCGCCGCCGTTCTCGCTGGCCGACGCGCCGGCACTGGTCTTCTCCCGGACCCTCCCCGCCCGGCCGGCCCGGTTCGGGACGCTGCAGACCCCGCTGCCACCCGCGGTCGCCGAGCGGCTCGACCTCGACGGCCTGTGGGCGCACCAGGCCCAGGCGATCGACCTCCTGCGGGCCGGCCGGTCGGTGGTGGTCGCCACCGGCACGGCGTCGGGCAAGTCGCTCTGCTACCAGGTGCCGATCGCCGAGGCCGCGCAAGCCCCGGTCCGCCCTGGCACGTCGCTGCTGGTGTTCCCCACCAAGGCCCTCGCCCACGACCAGCTGCGGGCCCTCACCGCCCACGGCTTCCCCAACGTGGTGGCCGGCGCCTACGACGGCGACGCCGGCTACGAGGAGCGGACGTGGATCCGCAAGCAGGCCACGGTGGTCCTCACCAACCCCGAGATGCTGCACAGCGGGCTGCTCCCCCACCACGACCGGTGGGCCGCGTTCCTGGGGCGCCTGCGGTACGTGGTGGTGGACGAGCTGCACACGTTCCGGGGGATCTTCGGCAGCCACGTGGCCCACGTGCTGCGGCGGCTGCGGCGCCTGGCCCGCCACTACGGCGCCGACCCGGTGTTCGCCTGCACGTCGGCCACGATCGGCGACCCGGCCCGGCTGGCGTCGGAGCTGTGCGGGGTGCCGGTGGAGGCCGTCCTCGACGACGCCTCGCCCCGCGCCGAGAAGCTCGTCGCCATCTGGAACCCGCAGCACGCCGCCGGCGGCGCCCACCACCGCCACCCGTCGAGCCACGACGCCACCGCCGCGGTGATGTCGGAGCTGGTGCGCTCGGGGCAGCGCACCATCGCCTTCTGCCGCAGCCGGCGGGCCACCGAGCTGGTGGCCGCCGACGTGCGCCGCCGCCTGCCGCAGGAGACCCGCGAGCGCGTGAAGCCCTACCGCGGCGGCTACCTGACCGAGCAGCGCCGCGAGGTGGAGGAGGAGCTGTTCGCCGGCCGCCTGGAGGGCGTGGTGGCCACCAGCGCCCTGGAGCTGGGCATCGACGTGTCGGGCCTCGACGCCGTGGTGCTCGACGGCTTCCCCGGCACCGTGGCGTCGTTCTGGCAGCAGGCCGGGCGGGCCGGCCGCAGCGGCCGGGCGTCGGCGGCGGTGCTGGTGGCGGGCGACGACCAGCTCGACCAGTGGTTCGCCGCCCACCCCGCCGAGCTGCTCACCCGGGCGCCCGAGCCGGCGGTGGTGAACCTGGCCAACCCGACGGTGGCCGACGTCCACCTCCGCTGCGCGGCCCATGAGCTGCCGCTCACCCACGACGACGAGCGCTACTGGCCCGGCCTCCTCGACGACTGCGTGCGCCGGCTCGCCCTCGACGACCAGGTGGTGGTGCGCAACCGCTCCCGGGGGCGTGGGCCCCAGGCGCTGTACGCCGCCCGGGGCTGGCCGGCCCACGGCGTGAGCCTCCGCGCCACCGGTGACGAGATCCGCATCCGCACGGTCGACGACGAGCCGGTCGGCACCGTGAACCGGGAGCAGGCCTGCCTGCAGGTGCACCCGGGCGCCGTCTACCTCCACTGCGGGCGCACCTGGCGGGTGCTGGAGCTCGACCTCGACGAGCGCCGGGCCGTCGTCGAGCCCGACGACGGCACCACCTACACGGTGGCCCGCACCGCGGTGTCGGTGCGGGTGCTGGGCTGCGACCGGCAGCGCACGGTGGGCGACGTGCTCACCGGGCCCGGGTTGCAGGTGGGCCTGGGGTGGGTGGAGGTGCACGCCCAGGTGACCGGGTACCAGCGCAAGCAGGTGGGGACGGGCGTGGTGGTCGGCACCGAGAAGCTCGACCTGCCGGCGTCGACCCTGCGCACCCGGGGCTTCTGGTACGTGGTGGGCGACGAGCTCATCGCCCGGGCCGGCGTCGAGCCGGCGGCGGTGCCCGGCGCGCTGCACGCCGCCGAGCACGCCGGGATCGGGGTGCTGCCGCTGTTCGCCATCTGCGACCGGTGGGACGTCGGCGGCGTGTCGACCGCCCACCAGGACGACCTGGGCGCCGCCGCGATCGTGATCCACGACGGGTACGACGGCGGCGCCGGGGTGGCCGAGCTGGGGTTCGAGGCCGCCGATCGCCACGTCGCCACCACCTACGACGTGATCACGGCCTGCCCGTGCCCGTCGGGCTGCCCGTCGTGCGTGCAGTCGCCCAAGTGCGGCAACGGCAACGACCCGCTCGACAAGGCGGCCGCCGCGCAACTGCTGGCCACCGCCCTGGGCCGCTGACGACCTGGCGCTCGGCGCCGGCCGCGCTGCCGGGCACTCGGCCGGACGCCCGGTCATCGCTCCACCCGCATGGTGGCCTCGGCCGTGAGGGTGACGCCGTCGACGAGCCAGCGGAGCAGCGGCACCGGGTTGTCGGTCCGGTAGCGGACCGCCACCGTGACCCGGTCGCCGACGTGGCCCCGGTTCCGGGTCTCGACCCGCAGGCGGCGGGGATCGAGCCCGCCGGCTGCCCTCGCCGCCCGCTCGGCGGCCCGGGGGTCGCTGTCGACCGCCGCCGCCCGGGCCCCCTCCCGAGCGGCGTGCGTGGCCATGATGTGGTCGCCGATCAGCCAGCCGACGTAGACGAGGCCGAGCAGCAGCACGGCGATGAACGGCAGGACCACCGCCAGCTCGGCCGTCGCCTGCCCCTGGTCGCCCGACGGCGGGCGCCGGCGGGGCACCGCCCACGGACGGGGGATGCGGCCCGGGCGGTCGCGGGACCCGGTCATGACATGCCCCGGGTGAGCTGTCCGACGACGCTGTCGAACAGGCCGGTGATGGCGGAGGTGTCCTTGGCCCACACGAGGAGGCTCAGGGCGATGGTGCCGGCCAGCAGCATCACCAGCGCGTACTCGGACGTGGCCTGGCCACGGTCGTCGTCGGGTGGCCCCGGCAGGGCGAGGGCGAGGTCGGCCCGGAGCCTCTGCAGCGACGCCAGGGGCGCCGGGACCGGGAACGGTGGGCGGGACGGGAGGGTGCGTCGCGCCCGGAACGACCGGACGACCGGCAGGGAGGACAGCGACCGCCGGCTCGGGAGCGGCAGTCGGGTGGGCAGCGGCAGCCGCGTGGGCAGGGACGGGAGGAAGCGGAAGGGGGACACAGAGGACCTCCGGGAGACGGGAGGCGGAAAGGAGTGGGCCTCAGCGGCCGAGTGCGGAGAGCGAGCCCGCCACGAGCGGCACCACGGCCAGCAGCAGGAAGGCCGGGAGGGTGGTGAACACCAAGGGGAAGAGCAGGAGCACGGGCAGGCGGCGGGCGGCCTCCTCCGCCTGGCGGCGGCGTTTGAGCCGGCTCTCGACGGCCAGCCGGTCGAGCGCCGGGCCGAGGGGGGTGCCGTAGCGGTCGTGGTCGACGAGGGCGTCGACGAGGCTCCGGGCCGGTTCGCCGGCCGCGGCCAGGACCCCGGGCAGGACGTCGGCCAGCGACGCGCCCCGCCGCAGCCGGACGGCCGCCCGGCGGAACGCCTGCCCGACCGGCCCGCCGGGTCGGTCGCCCACGGCTCGCAGCGACTCTGCGACCGGCAGGCCCGCCGCCGTGGTGAGCCGCAGCAGGTCGACGACGTCGGGCAGCTGGCCCACCACGTCGACGTCGCGCCGCCGCTGCTCCCGCCGGCGGCGCAGCTCCCACCACCAGCCGCCCTCGGCCGTCACCACCCGGAGCCCGGGAGCCCCTGCGCCGGGGGCGGGCGCGGCGCCGAGGCGATGCCCCGGCGGCAGCCCCGGGACCGGACGACCCGCTGCCGAGCCGCCCGGTCCCAGCCGCCACCCCCGCGCCGGGCGACCAAGTGCCGAGCCGCCCGGTCCCAGCCGCCACCCCCGCGCCGGGCGACCCGCTGCCGAACCGCCCGGCGCCCAGGCGCTCGACGCCGGGGTCCTCGGGGCCGGGACCCGCGCGGCCGAGGCGGCCGAGGCCGGATGCCCGGACGCCGGAACCCGGGGTGCCGGAACGGTCGCCGGCGAGGCAGTCGACGACCCGATGGCCGCCGGGGGCGACGACGCCGCCGGCTCCGGTCGCCCGAGCTGCAGGGCCAGGCGGCGCACGGCCCGGTCGGCCGCCGTGGCGAGGACGACGCCCCACAGCAGCGCGAGCGCCAGGACGATCACGAACAGCGTCATCGTTCGGCCGCCCGGGTGAGGTGGGTCATCCAGGCCAGGCCCAGGACATCCAGGGCCAAGCCCCCGCCCAGGCACAGCAGCCCCACGGCCGAACCCGTCAGGAAGCCGGCGACCGCCGGGTCGGTGACGGCCAGGAAGACCGCGAACACCACCGGCGCCAGGCCCAGCACGACCGCGCTGATCCGGGCCTGGGTGGCCAGGACCCGCCGCTCGCCCGCCGCCTCCAACCGCTCCCGCAACGTGGCCGCCACGCCGTCGAGCGCCCGGGCCGGAACCGCCCCGACGGTGTGGGCCAGCGCCACCGCGCTGGCCACCAGCCGGCTGCCGGGATCGCCCTGGGCCGCCGCCCAGTCGTCGACGACCTCCGCCACCGGGCGACCCCGGCCCGCCAGCCGGGCCATCCCCGCCAGCTCCACGCCCAGGGGCGGCGGCACCGCCCGGGACGCCTCGCCCAACGCCTGGGCCAGCGACGACCCCGAGCGCAGCGCACCCGCCATCCGCTCCAGCGCCTCGGGCAGCTGCTGCTGGCGCCGGTCCCACTCCTGGGCCCGCTGCCGGCGCCACCACCACACCAGGCACCCGACGGCGCCCACCGCCACCACCGGCGACACGACAACGGCGAGGACCGCCACCGCCACCACCTGCAGGACCCGCTGCCCGCTCGGCGTCGGCGACGGCCACGCCGCCACCCACTCCGGCCCGGCGGCGGTCAGCGACCGGAACCGGCCGGCGAGCCACCGACGCCGCAGGCCGACCGGCGACGCGAGCACCGGCCCCGCCGACGAGCCGTCGGCCTCGTGCGCCCGGCCGGGCGACGCCGGCCAGGCCCGGCCGACCGCGCCCGACGACGGCCGCCGCCCGGAAAGGCCGACCGACCGGCGGAACCCGGCCCGTCCGCCCGGTGACCGCTGCGTGCCCGTCGCCGGCCGCACGACGGGCCCCGCCCACGAGCGCCGCGCGCCGGCCTCGTCGCCCGACGCCGGCCGCGCCCCACCGGCAAGGCGCAGCGACCGCCGCGCCCCACCGGCAAGGCGCAGCGACCGCCGCTCCCCTGCCGGCCAGCGGCGCCGACCCGCCGGCCGTTCGCGACCGATCTCGCCGGTCATGCGGCGCTCCTTCGGCGAGCAGGGCGGGTGGGGGTGGTGAGGACCAGGTCGTGGTGGACGAGGGGGATCGTGCGGGCGGCGGACGCCGGGTCGAGGTCGACCTCCTCGACCGCCACCACCCGGCGGGTGCCGGCCAGGCCGCGGGCCACCTGCACCACCAGGTCGAGCCCGCTCGCCAGCTGCTCCCGTACCGCCGGCAGCGGCAGGTCGAGCCCGCCCATCAGGCAGAGCGTCTCCAGCCGGCGCAGCCCGTCGACCGGGCTGTTGGCGTGGCACGTGGACAGCGAGCCGTCGTGCCCGGTGTGCAGCGCCTGCAGCAGGTCGAGGGCCTCGCCGCCCCGCACCTCGCCCACCACCAGCCGGTCGGGCCGCATCCGCAGGGCCGCCCGCAACAGGTCGCGCACCGTCACCGCCGGCAACCCGTCGGGCGTGGCGGGCCGGGCCTCCAGCCGCACCACGTGCTCGCCCGGCAGCCGCAGCTCGGCCGCGTCCTCGACCGTCACCACACGCTCCCCCGCCGGCACGTGCCGGCAGAGAGCGTTGAGGAACGTGGTCTTCCCGGCGCCCGTGCCACCGCACACGACGACGTTGCGCCCGTCGACCACCGCCTGCGCCAGCAGCTCGGCCACCGGCGGCTCGCAGAACCGGGACAGCGGCAGCGTCGCCGCGGCGAACCGGCGGATCGCCACGTAGGGCCCGTCGACCGCCAGCGGCGGCAGCACCACGTGGACCCGCGACCCGTCGGGCAGCCGGGCGTCGACCACCGGGTTCGCCCGGTCGGCCCGCAGGCCCAGCCGCGCCACCACCCGCTCCACCAGCAGGTCGATCGCCGCGGCGTCGAGCGCGACCTCCGAGCGTTCCAGCCGCCCGGCCCGCTCGACCCACACCGGGCCCGGGCCGTTCACGAGCACGTCGGTGACCTCCGGGTCGGCCAGCAGGGGCTCGATCGGACCGGCGCCCACCATCCGGGCCCGCATCCGGCCCACCACCCCGGCGACCGCGGCGGCGTCGAGCAGCGGGTCTTCGGCCCGCACCAGCTCGGTGAGGGCGCCGTCGTGGAGCAGCTCGTCGTCGGCCGCGTCCAGCAGCCGGCGATGCACCCGGTCGTCGAGGTCAGACCGCATCGCGCAGCGCCTGGAACAGCGACCGGGGCAGGCGGGACACGTCGAGCAGCCCGGCGTCGACCGCCCGGGCGACGGCAGGGTCGATCTCGACCTCGGCGACCACCGGGACGCCCAGGGCCCGCTCGACGTCGTGCCGGTCGAGCGACCGGCCCGGCTCGCGCACCACGACCACCCCGCTGGGGCGGGGACGTACGTGGTGGAACCGCTGCAGGGCCAGGAAGCACGGGCGGGTCACCAGCAGCGACGGCGCCGCCGCCGACGCCACCACCTCGGCAGCGCCCGGCGGAGCGGCGCCTGGCGGTGCGACGCCCGGTGGAGCGGCGACCGATGGGGCGTCCGACCCGTCACCCCGATCGTCGTCCGGTCCGCCGCACGGGCCGGGACCGGCACCCGGTGGCCCGACCAGGCCACAGTCGACGACGACCGGGCGGCTGGCCCGGCGCAGCAGCGTCGCCAGGACCGGGGCGCGCTCGGCGCGCAGCGCACCGGTGCCCCGGGGCAGCACCGCCAGCGGGCCCGCCGGCACCTCCAACCGGGCCAGGGCGTCGGCGGGCACCGACGGCCCGGCCGCCAGCCACCCGGCCAGGCCCGCCGACTCGACCGGTGCCAGGCCCAGCACCGCCGGCACGTCGCCCGCCAGGTCGGCGAGCACCACTCCACCCGGCTCCCTCGACGCCAGCACCAGCGCCAGACCGGTGGCGACGACGGTGGTGCCGACACCACCCTTGGCCGACCAACACGAGATGAGCACGTCAGGGACCTCCACACGGCGCAGGGGGAACTTCGAGGCCTGACGTGCTCGGCGCTCCCGAGGAGCGGCCGGCCGCCGTGCGAGTCACCGCCGTCCCGCAGCCGGGATCGGCAAGTGGTCAGAAGATAGCGAGATGCATCGGAAGGCGCAAGAGGGAACTCGTCGATCCCGCGGGCCGTCCCCGAGCGCCCGTAGGGTCCCCGGGCGTGGAGGCTGCCTTCTTCGACCTCGACAAGACCGTGATCGCCAAGGCGTCGATGGTCGCCTTCAGCGGGCCGCTGCACCGGGCCGGGCTGCTCTCCCGGGGCCTCCTGCTGCGGGCCGCCTGGGGGCAGCTCGTCTACACGCAGTTCGGGGCGTCGGCCGAGAAGCTGGCCAAGCTGCGCGACTCGGTGCTCCGCCTCACCCGGGGCTGGGACCAGTCGGAGATCAGCGCCATCGTCCGGGAGACCCTGGAGCAGGTGGTCGAGCCCATCGTGTTCGACGAGGCGCTCGACCTGATCCGGCAGCACAAGGCCGAGGGGCGCAAGGTCTTCATCGTCTCGGCGTCACCCGAGGAGATCGTGGCGCCGCTCGCCCGCTACCTCGGGGTCGACGAGGCGCTGGCCACCCGGGCCGAGCTCGACGAGCACGGCCGCTACACCGGCCGCACGGAGCTCTACTGCTACGGGCCCGAGAAGGCGACCGTGATCCGGCAGGTCGCCGAGCGCGACGGCATCGACCTGCGCCGCTCGTACGCGTACAGCGACTCGATGACCGACCTCCCGATGTTGGAGGCCGTAGGGATCCCCGTCGTGGTGAACCCGGACCGCGAGCTCCTCAAGATCGCACGCGAGCGCGACTGGGAGGTCCTCCGCTTCCACCGCCGTGCCCGCCTGCGGGACCGCGTCGCCATGCCGGCCCCTCGTCAGGCGGCCATCGGCGGCGGTGCCGTGCTGCTGCTCACCGGGGCGGCGCTCGCCGCCCGCTGGGCGTGGAGCCGTCGCCCGCCCCCGCCGGGTGCGAGGGCCGGGGCAACGGAGAAACTCAGACCGAGCGCACCTTCTTCGTGGCCACGGTGGCGAGAGCGACGAGGGCGATGAGGAGTAGCAGCTTCTTCATGGGGCGCGAGCGTAGCCCGCGCCAAGAGCGACGCCGCCTCGCGTGGCGGGCGTGACCGGGGTCTGATCGGACGCGCTGCTCCCGGGTGGGCGCCGGGCGGCGGCGCTTAGCATCATCGGCGCCATGTCGGACGGGGACCAGACAGGGGACCAGACCGGGGAGCGGATCGGGAGCCGGATCCGGGCGCTCTGGGCACGCACCGGGCCCCTGCGCGAGCGGTGGGTGCGCACCGAGGCCGGCGCCCACCGGCACGTCGAGGCCAGCCAGGACCCGGGGCGCACCCAGCGCCTCCTGCTGTTCTCGGGCCTCACCGGCATCGTCGTCGGCCTGCTGGTGGTCGTGATCGACAAGGCGGCCCACGACTGGCTGGCCGACCCCCTCGCCGACCAGCCCCTGTGGCTGCGGGCCGCCGGGCCCGCGATCGGCCTCGTCGTGGCGTGGGCGGCGCTCGGCGCGCTCACCGACAAGGCCACCCCCGACACGACCGACGAGTACGTCCGCAGCTTCCACCGCACCCCGCCCGAGCCGCTCGACCCGGCGCCCACCGTGGGCCGGACCGTCGCCGGCGTCGGCACGGTCGGTTACGGCGGCGCCCTCAGCCTGGAGGGCCCGGCGCTCTACCTGGGGTCGGTCGTCGGCTCCTGGCTCCAGACCCGGTACCGCCGGTACTTCTCCCGCGAGGACGCCCGCGTGCTGATGGTGGCGGGCGCCGCCGCCGGCATGGCAGCCGTGTTCAAGGCGCCGGCCACCGGGGCGCTGTTCGCCGTCGAGGTGCCGTACCAGTCCGACGTCGCCCGCCGGGTCACGCTGCCGGCGATCATCGGTGCCGCCGCCGGCTACGTGACCGCCGCGCTCGTCGACGACCTCGACGCCCTGCTGCCCCTCACCTCCGCCTACGCGTCGTTCGGGGCCGGCGAGCTGCTGGGCGTCGCCGCGGTCGGCGTGCTGTGCGGCCTGCTGGCCCGGTGCGTCAGCCTCGGCCTGGTGCTGCTCGGCCGGCGCACCGCCGCGGTCCCGACGCCGCTGCGGCTGGGCGCGGCCGGCGTCCTGCCGTTCGGGCTCGCCTACCTCGCCGACGCCCTGTTCGATCACCCGCTGACCCTCGGTCCCGGCTACGACGTGGTGGCCTGGGTGGGCGATCCGACGCAGTCGCTGTGGCTGGTCCTCGCCCTGCTGGTGCTGCGGTGGCTGGCGACCGCGGCCACCGCCACCGCGGGCGGGGTCGGCGGGTTCTTCGTGCCGCTGGCGGTGGGTGGTGCGCTCCTCGGTCGGCTCGTGGGCGACGTCCTCGGCTTCGACGACCCCAACCTCTTCCTCGTGGTCGGCATGGCCGCGTGCGTGGGCGCCGGCCTGCGGACACCGCTGGCCGCCGTCCTGTTCGTGGCCGAGGCGACCGGCCAGCCGGGGTTCGCCGTGCCGGCGCTGGTGGCGACCGCGGCCGGTCAGCTGGTGATCGGCCGGGCGTCGTTCTCACGGGCGCAGCGGGACGGCCGGTTGGGTCGCCTGGAGCGCCGCTTCGACCTGCCGATCAGCGCCGTGCTCACCACCGACGTGGCGACCGTGCCGCCCGACGCCACCGCCGAGGAGTTCCTCGCCGTGCACGTGGTGGCGGGCCGGCGGCGGGCGGTGCCGGTGGTCGACGGCGACAACCGCTACCGGGGCGTCGTCCTGCTGGACGTGGTGGCGGCGGTGCCGCCGGAGGACCGGGGCACGACCACGGTCGAGCACCTGGCCCACGAGGGCGCACCCCGGGGCGTGACCACCTGGCTCGTGCGCGACGCCGTGCAGCTCATGCAGGCCGAGGGCACCGACCTGCTGCCGATCGTCGACGGCGACGACCGCTTCGTCGGCATCGTCACCACCGACGACATCCTCCACCTCGACGAGATCCTCGAGAAGACCGAGAAGCCCTCGTAACCCGACCGGCGCTCCCGTACCCCGACCGGCCGCACCACCCCGAAAACGGTGGGAGCCGGGTGGCGTGGGCCACCCGGCTCCGTGCGAAGAAGGGTTGCTCAGACGGCGAGGAGGTCGCGGGCGCCGGTGTCGGACGAGGGGTGCCGCAGCTTCGACATGGCACGGGCCTCGATCTGACGGATGCGCTCGCGGGTGAGGTTGAAGTGCTCGCCCACCTCTTCCAGCGTGCGGGGCTCGCCGCGGTCGAGGCCGAAGCGGAGCTTCAGGATCTCGCGCTCGCGCTCGTCCAGCGGGGCCAGCAGCCGGTTGATCTCCTCGGGCAGCAGCGCGGTGGCCGCCACCTCGAAGGGGGACTCGGCCGACCGGTCCTCCACGACGTCGCCCAGCTCGGCGTCGCCGTCCTCCCGCAGGGGCTCGGACAGCGACAGCGGCTCGGCGGCGAAGCGCAGGGCCTCGGTGACCTTGTCCTCCGACATCTCCACCTCGGCCGCCAGCTCGGAGAGCGTGGCCGGCCGGCCCATCTTCAGCTCGAGCCGGGCCCGGGCCTTCTGGAGACGGGCCAGCGTGTCGCCGGCGTGGACGGGGAGGCGGATGGTGCGGCCGGTGTTGGCGATGCCGCGGGTGATGGCCTGCCGGATCCACCAGGTCGCGTAGGTGGAGAACTTGTAGCCCTTGGTGTAGTCG
>DATCLV010000363.1:0-2927 GCA_036563745.1 Acidimicrobiales bacterium
GGCGGGAAGCGTTCGCGCATGCCTGCGCCCGTCCTACCGGTGGAGGCGGTGCGGCAGCTCTCGCTCGACGGCGTGGGCGACGACGACGTCGCCGCCGTCGCCCGCTGCACGGGCCTCCGGTTCCTGGCGCTGGCCGGCGACCTCACCGACGACGGCGCCGCCCGGGCGGTCGAGGGCCTCGACGAGCTGGTCGTCCTCGACCTGGTGAGCGACCGCATCGAAGGCCCCGCCCTGGCCCGGCTGCCCGCCGGGCTCGTCCACCTCACCGTCCGGAGCGCCCGCCTCGACCCCGCCGCCCTGCGCCCCCTCGCCGAGCTGCGGTGGCTGGGCTCGCTGGCGCTCGGCGGCCGGCCGCTCGACGACGCCCTGGTGGACGCGCTCCTGGCGCTGCGGCCGGCGGTCGAGTCGCTGGCCTTCGAGCTGCCCGACCCGCCGCCCGACACCCGGCGGCTGGAGCGCCTGCTGCGGGCCGGGTTCGAGGTCGAGGGCCACGGGGGCGCCGGCGGGACCGCCCCCGACGTGGCCCGGCGGGTCGCCCGCCTCCTCACCCCGACACCCCCGGCGCCACCCCCGGGCGGGGCGGGCGACGTGCGGCCGCTCGTCACCGAGGCCCAGCTCGACGCCCTCGTGGCCGCCGGCGGCGAGGTGCTGGTCGAGCTGACCGCCGCGTGGTGCGGGCCGTGCCGGGCGCTGGAGCCCGCGGTGGCCGACGTCGCCCGGGCGCTGGCCGACCGGACGACCGTGGTGGCCGTCGACGTCGACGTGTCCCCCTGGGCGAAGCGACGGTTCGGGCGGCAGGGCGTGCCCACCTTCGTCCTGTTCCGGGACGGGCGGGAGGTCGCCCGGCTCGGCGGGCTCGGCGGCGCCCCCTCCCCGGCGTCCCTCCTCGACCTCGTCCGCGGCGCCCCCGACCCGGCGGCCGTGCCGCGGCTGCGGCTAGCGCACGGCGAGCAACGGTGCGGCACCCTCCGGGGATCCGGAAGGGAATCCGGCACGCCGCGATGAGTTCGGGCCCGACGGTCGGTCGAACCTGACGACACTGCGAACATCGCACGGAACGCCATGGAGGCATCATGAGGAAGATCACCGCGGGCCTGTTCATCTCCGTCGACGGCGTCGTCGAGGCCCCCGACCAGTGGCACTTCCCGTACTTCAACGAGGAGATGGGAGCCGCCGTCGGCGCGCAGATCGACGGCGCCGACACGCTCTTGCTGGGCCGCAAGACCTACGAGGGCTTCGCCGAGGCGTGGCCCGAGCGCGAGGAGGCCGGCGGGGACGACGCCGCCATGGCCAAGCAGTTCGGCGACCTGCGCAAGGTCGTCGTCTCCCACCAGGACCTGACCTTCACGTGGCGGAACTCCGAGCAGCTGCAGGGCGACCTCATCGAGGGCGTGACCGCCCTCAAGAACGAGGAGGGCGGCGACATCGGCATGAGCGGCTCGATCTCGATCGTCCGCCAGCTGCTCGACGCCGGGCTGCTCGACGAGCTGCACCTGCTGGTGCACCCGATCGCGGTCCGGAAGGGCCTGCGCCTGTTCGACGAGGCCGACTCGACGCTGCCGCTGAAGGTCCTGAAGGCGGAGAGCTTCTCGACCGGTGTGCAGTACGTCGTCTACGGGCCCGACCCCAACCCGCCGACCGGTGGCTACGAGGAGGCACTGGAGTCCTTCAAGGGCTGATCGCCCCCACCGGACCCGCCCCGCTTCACCCGAACCTGCCCCGAACGGGGGAGCTCCGCTCCCCCGCTTCGCGGGCAGGTTCGTCGCGTGCGGCAGGATGGCCCGATGGGAAGCGTGACGGGTGGCGTGGCGACCGGACCCCTGGGGCAGCTGCGGCTCCTGCTGTTCTCCTTCGTGGCCGGCCTGGTGATGCTCGGCGTGGTGGCCGTGATCCTGGCCTCGTCGTCGGGTGACGACGCCGAGGGCCTGCCCGTCGGGGCCGCCGCCGGGGTGGTGGCGGTGGTCGGCGTGGTGGGGTGGCTGCTCGGGCCCCGCCTCGGCCCCAGGCTCGACTGCTCGACCGCCGCCACGCTGGTGGCGACGTACCGGTCGCGGTTCCTCGTCCGGCTCGGCACGGCCGAGGCGGCGGCGCTGACCGGGTTCGTCATGGTGGTCCTCACCGGCGAGCCGCTGCTCTACGCCCTAGGCCTGGCCTTCACGCTGGTCGGGTTCCTCCGGGCGGCGCCGTCGGCGCGGAACCTGGCCCGGGACCAGGAAGACCTGGCCGTACGCGGCTGCGCCCACCCCCTGGCCGAAACCCTGCGCGGCTCGAACGTCTGAGCGAACCTGCCCCCGAAACGGGGAGCCTGCTCCCCGTTTCGGGGGCAGGTTCGGGATGGGGGCTACGTCAGGCGGTCGATCGACACCAGGTCGAGGACCGCACGGCGCTCCTCGTCGGAGAGGTCCGGGCGGACCACGGCCCGGAGCACCCAGTCGTGGTGGCCCGCCGGGTCGTCCAGCACCTGGGTGGCGGTCCACTCGGGCCCCTCGCCCTCCAGCCGCAGCAGCGCCGCGGCGCGGGCCCCGGCCCCGATGCCGATCTCGTCGTGCTCCTCCCAGTACGGCGCCAGGGCGTCGGCCAGCTTGTCGGCCGACCACGCGCCCGAGCCCTCCCGGGCCGCCAGCTCGTCGTACGCACCCCGGGCCAGCAGCTCGACCCACCGGAACAGCTCGTTGCGGACCATGACCCGGAACGCCCGGAGGTTGGCGGTGAGCCGCCCCGGGTCGTCGCCGAGGTCGTCGTCGCCCGCCGCCGCACCGGCCCGCCCCGGGCGTGCCGCCACCGGCGCCACCCCGTCGTCGTCGGGGTTGCGCAGCTGGTCCCACTCGTCGAGCAGGCTGGAGTCGACCTGGCGGACCGTCTCGCCGAGCCACTCGGTGAGGTCGAACACCTCGTCGGTCTTGGCGTCCTCCGGCACGGTCTGGACC
>DATCLV010000372.1:0-3784 GCA_036563745.1 Acidimicrobiales bacterium
TCCCGGAAGTCGCTGCCGACCACGAGGTAGTTGCGGGGCTCGCCGGCGGCGACCTGGTTCAGCTGCAGGCCGTCGACCCGGTTGATGCTGTTGTAGGTGCGCAGCACCCAGAGGGCGCCCAGCGCGCCCGCCAGGCAGACGACCACCACGACGGCGCCCACCCCGAGCAACACCCGCTGGCGCCAGGTGCGGCGGCGGCGTGGTCGGTCGTCGGGGTCGTCGGCGTCGAGCCCGGGGTCGAGCCCGGGCCGCGGGCCGAACCCGGCGCCGTGGGCGGCCGGCTCGACCGGCGGGTCGTCGAACACGCTGTGGGAGCCCGGTGGCGTGACGACGGCCGTGCCCCCGGCACCGAAGCCGTCGTCGGTCGACCGGCGCCCGCGGGCGGCACCCAGGGCGGCGGCACCTGCGCCGGCGCCTCCCGGCGCCCCGCTGCCGGCGCCGTAGCCACCGGCGCCCCGGGCGAAGTCGGCGTAGCCGGTGCCGTCACCACCGGCACCGCGGCCGCTGCCTCCCCGGCGGCGACCCGGGTCGGCCGCCTGGGCCGGCCGGCGGGCGTGCCGGCCGCGCCCGTCGTCGGGCGGGGGCGAGCCGTAGGCCCCACCGCGGTCGCCGTAGCCGCCCCGGCCCCGACCACGCCCGGGGTCGACGTCGCGGTCGCGGTCGGCGGGGGCAGCGCGCCCCCGGTCACGGTCGGGCGAACGCCGGTGGGCGGGTCGAGGGTCCTCGTCGGCCGGGCCGATGAACACCGAGCGCGAGTCGAAGCCGCCGCCGGCGCCGTTCCCGCCCGGAGTGCCCGAGGCGCCGCGGCCGTCCGAGGCAGCGGGGCCGCCGGGCCCGCGACGGGGCGCCCGATCTCCCCGGGGCGCGCGCTCCGCTGCGCCCCCGGGGTACCGCTGCTGTCGGTACGGGTCGTACGGTTCGTCCGCACCGCGCCAGGGGTCTCGCCCGCCAGCCATGGTGACCTGACGCTAGTCCGCCGGCGCGCCGTCGGTGACGCGCAGGCAGCCCGAAACAGCGCCCTCCGTTGCGGGCGTGTGTCCGGATGATGTCGCCGACGAGAAATCCCGCCGAGCCCAGTAAATCACCCCGTGGCGCCCCGGTAGCGGACCTTGTTCAGCGCCCGCCGGAAGGTGTCCTCGAACGCCATGCCGCCGTTGGCCTTCCGCTCGAAGAACGCCCAGCCGTCGCTCACCTGCACGGCCGTGCGGGCCAGGCGGTGGAGGTCGGTGCGGCTGTAGGGGTTGGGCCGGTTGCCGCCTAGCGCCGCGGTGGTGAACCGGTCGCGCACCACGCGCTCGACACCGTCGGGCGGGGCGACCGCCTTGGGGTAGGCGAAGTGGGTGGCCTCCACGCCCAGCTTCTCGCCGATCAAGTCCTTCGACCGGTCGAGCTCGGCGGCCGCCTCCGCGGGCGGCAGGCGGTCGAGCAGGGCGTGGCTGTGCGTGTGCGACCCGATCGTCACCAGCCCCGAGTCGACCATCTCCTTCGCCCCCGCCCAGGAGAGCGGCCGGCCGTACGCCGGCCAGGTGAGCTGCTCGTCGACGAACTTCGTCGCCAGGTACACGGTGGCCGGCACCTGGTGGCGGGCGAGGATCGGCAGCGCCACCTCGGCCAGGTCGGACGTGCCGTCGTCGAAGGTGACCACGACCGGGTTGGGGGTCGGGCCGTCGTCGCCCGCCGGCTCGCGCAGCACGAGGCGGGCCACGGCGGTGTCGATGTCGACCACGCGGCCGGTCTCGGCCAGCCACGCCATCTGCCGCTCGAACTGGTCGGCCGGCATGTCGATCTCGGTCTCGGCCCGCCGGCCCACCCGGTGGTAGATGAGCACGACCACGCCGGGCGCGGGAGGCCGCACCCGGTCGCCGACGACGGCCGCCGCCTTCAGCGCCTGCAGCGCTGCTCCCCGTCCCTGCGCCATGGGCCGCCAGTCTAGGGGGCGACCGGATCGGGCCGTCCCGCACGGTGAACTAGCCTCGACCGCCGGTGGGAACGCTCCTCAGGTCCACGGCGGAGAACGACGACGAGAACCAGCCCGTCCGTACGCCGGCCGGCGGCACGGCCACGGGCCGGGCGTCCTCCTGATGGCCGAGGTACGGGCGGCCACGCCCGACGACGACCCCGCGGTCCTGCGCCTGCTCCAGGCGTCGATGGGCTGGGTGCCCGACGAGCAGTACGCCCAGTTCTTCGCCTGGAAGCATCGGGAGAGCCCGTTCGGCACGTCCCCCGCGTGGGTGGCGCTCGACGGCGACGAGATCGTCGGCTTCCGCACGTTCCTGCGCTGGCGGTTCCTGCACAACGGCCGGTCGGTCGAGGCCGTCCGGGCCGTCGACACCGCCACCCACCCCGACCACCAGGGCAAGGGCATCTTCTCGCTGCTCACCCGGCACGCGCTCGACGAGCTCGGCGACCTCGGCATCGACTTCGTCTTCAACACGCCCAACGAGCGCAGCCGCCCCGGCTACCTGAAGATGGGCTGGCAGGTGGTCCACAAGCTGCCGGTCGCCGCCCGGCCCCGGTCGGCGCTGGCGCTGGTGCGGCTGGCCCGGGCCCGCACGCCGGCCGACAAGTGGTCGGCGCCCACCAACGGCGGCGTCGCCGCCCTCGACGCCCTGGCCGACGAGGAGGGCCTGGCCCGCCTGCTCGACCGCACGGGGGCGGCCGGCACCGACGGCGCGCCCGGCCTGCGCACCCAGCGCACCCCCGAGTACCTGCGCTGGCGCTACGGGTTCCCACCGCTGCGCTACCGGGCGGTGGTGGCGCCCGGCGGCCTGGCCGACGGTCTGGTGATCTTCCGGGTACGGCGCCGCGGCGCGGCCACCGAGGCGGCCCTGTGCGAGGTCCTGGTCCCCGACGACGACGCGGGCACCATCCGTCACCTGCTGTCCGAGGTGCTCCGGTGCAGCCAGGCCGACCACGCGGTGCTGCTGGGCGCGGCCCGGCCGGCGCTCGGGTTCCTCCCCGTGCCCGGGCAGGGGCCCACGCTCGTGTGGCGCGCCGTCCGGCGGGCCGACGCCGTGCCGCCCGCCGACTGGCACCTCACGCTCGGCGACATCGAGCTCTTCTGACCGTTCACCTGCTCGTCCTCGACCTGGGTGTTCTCTGGGACGACCAGGTGCTCTAACCTCGTCCGGCGGGAAGGCGGCGAGTCATGACCAAGGCGGAAGTACCACATGGGTGACAGCAGCTCGGGGCCCCATTGGCCGGTTCCGGACGACGCGAACTGGCAGGACGCCATGTCCCGCGAGCGCGACGCGTTCGGGTTCCCCATCGAGCCGGCGGTGCCGGCAGCCGGCCCGACGGTCCCCGGAGCCGGCGACGGCGGCGCGGGCAGCGGCGGGGGCGGTGCCGGCAGCGGCGGTGACGGTGGCGGCCCCGAGGGCCCCGGCGGGCCCGAGGGCAGCGACACCGGCGACGACGAGCCCGTTCGCCGCCTCGGCCTGACCCGGCGCCAGGCGCTCGGCGTGCTCGGCGCCACCGGCGTAGTCGGCGCCGGCCTGCTCGTCGGTGGCCGGCGGCTGCTCACCGAGGAGACCGCGTCCACCGACACCACCCGGCCGCCCGGCACCACCGTCCCGCCCACCGCGCCCGCGCCCACCGACACGGCGCCGCCCGCGGCCGCGCCCCCCGAGGGCGCCCGGTGGAGCGACCCGGCCACCTGGGGCGGCACGGTGCCCGGCGAGGGCGACGTGGCCGAGGTCACCCAGCACGTGGTGCTCGACGTCGACACCAAGGTCGCCGGCGTCCACGTCCACCCCGGCGCCCGCCTCAGCTGGGACCCGAACGC
>DATCLV010000393.1:0-3734 GCA_036563745.1 Acidimicrobiales bacterium
CGTCACCGCCGTCGGCCCCGGCGGGGTGGGGAAGACCCGGCTGGCGCTGGCGGTCGCCGCCGACCTGGCCGACGAGTACGCCGACGGCGTCTGGTACGTCGACCTCGTGCCGGTCACCGATCCGGCGATGATCCCGGCCGCCGTCGCCGCCGCCCTGGGCCTGGGCGACCAGTCGGGCCGGTCGATCGACGACACGGTCGTGGCCCGCCTGGCCGACGCCGAGGCGCTGCTGGTGCTCGACAACTGCGAGCACCTGGTCGACAGCGTGGTCGTGTTCGTGGAGCGGCTGCTCGCCGCCTGCCCCCGGGTGACC
This sequence comes from Acidimicrobiales bacterium, assembly GCA_036563745.1. Taxonomy (GTDB): domain Bacteria; phylum Actinomycetota; class Acidimicrobiia; order Acidimicrobiales; family VFJN01; genus DASXTK01. Next base: position 314 of record DATCLV010000393.1, read on the forward strand.
GTGCTGGCCACCAGCCGGGCCCGGCTGCTGGTGCCGTTCGAGCGGGTGTTCCCGGTGACGGGCCTGTCGCTGGGCGGCGACGCGGGTGGCGCCGGTGGTGACGGCCCGGCCTCGGCTTCGGGCGCGGGCGCCGGGCTCGAGGTCGCCGACGCCGCCGAGCTGTCGGACGCCGTCGCCTTGTTCCTCGACCGGGCCGCCGACGTGGGCGCCCGCCCCTCGACCCCCGAGGACCTGCGCCGGGTCGCGGCGATCTGCGCCCAGCTCGACGGCCTCGCCCTGGCGATCGAGCTCGCCGCCGCCCGCCTGCCGACCCTCGGCCTCGACGGTCTGGAGGCGGGCCTGGCCGACCAGCTGGCCGTCCTCGCCGGGCGGCCCCGGGTCGACGACCGTCACAGCTCGCTGCGCGCCACGCTCGACTGGAGCTACGCGCTGCTGACCCCCGCGCAGCAGGCGGTGCTGCGGCGGGTGTCGGTGTTCGCCGCTCCGTTCACGGCCGACGACGCCGCCCAGGTCGCCGGCTTCCCGCCGCTGGACGCCACCGACGTGATGGCGGCCCTGGCGCACCTGGCCGACCAGAGCCTGGTCGTGGTGCAGCCCGCCCGCAGCGGCACCCGCTACCGCGTGCTGGAGACGATCCGGCAGTACGGTGCCGCCGCCCTCGACGACGCGGGCGAGCGCGAGGGGGTCGCCGCCCGCCACCTCGACTGGGCCGCCGCCCAGGCGCGGGCCCTCGGCGAGCTGCTGGCCAGGCACGCCCCCACCGAGCTGCCCGCCGGGTGGCGCATCGGGTTCGACCAGGTGGCCGACGACCTGCGGGCGGCGCTCGGCTGGGCCGCCGGCCGCCCCGACCACCGCTCGGCGGCCTACGAGCTGGCCCTCACCCTCGGCGACCTCGCCTTCCACCGGGGCCGCATCGGCGAGGCCCAGCGACGGTACGAGGAGGCGGCCGGCCTCGGTGACGGGCCGGAGGTCACGTGGGCGCTCCGCAACGCCGCCGGGGTGGCGCAGATCCGCCAGATGGGCGCCGACGCGAAGCGGCTGTTCCAGGCGGTCGCCCGCGAGGCGCTGCGCCAGGGCGACACGGCCGCCGCCGGCCTGGCCTGCGCCCGGGCCGCGCTGCTGATCGAGCGGTGCCCGGGCATCTTCGCCGAGCTCCCGGGCCGCGGCGAGACCGAGGCGTTCCTCGCCGAGGCCCGGCGCCTGGCCGTCGCCCACCCCGACGACACCCGCCTGGCCGGCGCCCTCCTGGTGGCCGAGGTCTTCGACGGCGAGGAGCGCGACCCGCTGACCGTCCTCCTGGTCGAGCGGGCCGTCGAGCTGGCCCGGCGCCTCGGCGACATCCACCTGGAGAGCGCGGCCCTCGACGGGCTCACCGTCGTCCACCTCGGCACCGGCGACCTCCACGCCGCGGACGTCGTCGCCCGTGCCCGGGCCGAGTCGCTGCTCGACCTGCCGGTCGTGGCCGACACCGGCTTCGAGCTGCCCGACGCCCTCCAGATGGCGGCCGAGACCTGCGTCGCCACCGGCGACCTCCCCGCTGCCCGCCGCTACGCCGAACGCCTCGGGGTCCTGCCGTTCTTCGGCGACGACGCCCACCTCGCCCTGTCGCGGCTGCTGGTGGTCGAGGCGCTGGCCGGCCGCTGGGACCGGGTCGTCGAGCTGAGCCTCCCGTTCCGCGACCGGTGGGAGCGGGCCGGCGCCCCGCCCACGTCGAACCTGGCCCAGGGCACCGCGGCGGTGGCGATGGTCCACGGCCTGCGGGGCGACCTCGACGCCGAGGCCGCCTGGCACGACATGGCGACCGCGCTCCGGGCGTCGCTCGTGCGCCGCTACGGGGCCCGCAGCCGGGCCAACCCGGCCTTCGAGGCCATCGTGTCCCTGCACCGGGGGCGCTTCGACGAGGCGTTCGAGCTGCTGGCGGCGCCGCCGGAGTGGATCCGCGACTGGCACGCCGGCCGGATGCGCCAGTGGCACGCCGCGCTGTGGGCCGAGGCGGCGGTGTTGACCCGGCACCCCGAGGCGCCCGGCCGGCTGGAGCGGGCGCGGGCCCAGGTGGCCGGCAACCCGATCGCGTCGGCGATCGTGGCCCGGGCGGCCGTGCTCCACCGCGACCCCGAGGTCGCCGAAGGTGCCAGCCGGGCGACGCTCCTGGCGCTGGCCGCCGATCTCGACGCCGCCGACTGCGGTTACCAGGCGGCCCGGACCCGGGTCTTCGCCGGGGGCGACGCCCGGGCGGAGGGTGAGAAGGCCCTCGCCGCCCTGGGCGCCGCCCCGATGGCGTTGCCGTAGCCGGTCCTCCCGCGGCCCGCGGCCCGCGGTCACGCCGGGCCGGGTGTCGCCGTGGTGAGCGTGAACGTGGTCGTGGGGTCGGCGCCCCCGAACAGCAGCCGGATGATCACCGCGGCGGCCGCCTCCAGGTGGACCGCCTGCTCGCGGCCGCCGACGTCGACGGGGGCGGCGCCGGTCTCGGCCACGAGCGCCGCGACCAGCTCCTTGGCGGCCTCGTCGTCGCCGGCCAGGGGGACCGGGACGGCCCGGCCGGCGTAGCGCGGGGCGCGCCGCCAGACCTCGGCGTGGCAGAGGTTGAACGCCTTCACGACCCGGGCACCGGTGCGGTCCTCGACCATCGTGGTCAGGGACCGCTCGGGGTGCACCAGGGTGAAGCGCTCGACCTCGACGGGGTTGCCGCAGTCGATGATCACCTTGCCGGCGAGGGTCCCGTCGTCCGCGCCGGCGGCGGTGAGGGCGTCGTCGACCCCGGCCCAGTGCACGCCGAGGAACACGACGTCGGCCGCCTCGGCCGCCGCCCGCCACGGGACGACCTCGGCCCCGAGTTCGGCGGCGAGCTTCTCGGCCGTCGCCGGGGTGCGGCCCGAGACGGTGAGGACCCGGCCGGGTCGGGCCCAGTGGGGTGCGACGGCCCGGGACATGGCCCCGGCGCCGAAGACGGCGATGTGTCGGAGGTCGTGGGTGGTCATGCCCGGAGGGTCACACCCACGCACTCACCGTTCGGTGAGCGCCGAGGTCAGACGGGGCGTGTGGCGGTCGTGGCCGCGGTCGCGGGCGCCGTCGTCGCCCCGGCCCGGCGGTCCCGGGCCGCCAGGAGGGCGTCGGTGTGCTCCTCGGCCCAGCGCGCCAGGGCCCGGACCGGTCCCAGCAGCGACCGCCCCAGGTCGGTCAGCACCCACCGGCCGTCCTCGCGGTCGACGAGGCCGTTCTCCTCCAGCCGGTGCAACGTCTCGGCGAGCGACTTCGGGCTGATGCCGCCGATGCGGGCCTGCAGCTGCCCGAAGCGCATCGGCGTCTCGCCCAACCCGTGCAGGACGACCACCGACCAGCGGTGCGCCACCAGCTCCAGGGTCGTGCGCGCCGGGCAGTCGGCGAGGAAGATGTCGTACTCCACCCCCTCAGGGTTCCGGGC
>DATCLV010000401.1:0-5837 GCA_036563745.1 Acidimicrobiales bacterium
GTCCGGCGCTGGGAGGCCGCGGCGGCGATGGCCGTGCTCGGCGTGCCGGAGCACCGGATCGTCGGGCTCCCCGACGGCGGGCTCGACGGCCGGGACGACCAGGGCACCGCCCTGGTGGGGGCGCTGATCGACGAGGTCCGCCCCGACACGGTCCTCACGTTCGGGCCCGACGGCAGCACCTTCCACCCGGACCACGTGGCGGTCCACCGGTGGGTGACGGCCGCCTGGGCGCGCCGGGGCCGGCCCGGCCGGCTCCTCTACGCCACCGCCACCGCCGACCACCTCGCCCGCTTCGGCGACGACTACGAGCGGTGGGGCGCGTACATGAGCGACGCCCGACCGATCGGCGTGCCCGCCGACGCGCTGGCGGTCCACGCGGTCCTCGGCGGGCGCCACCTCGACCGGAAGCTCACCGCCCTCCGGGCGCTGTGGACCCAGACCCGACCGGTGCTCGACGTGGTGTCCCCCGAGACCTACGCCGAGCAGGTCGCCGAGGAGGCGTTCGTGGACGCCCGGGATCGCGTCGATCGGGCCGCAGCGTTCGGCTTTCCGGACGCGCTTCGGACGGGGGTGGGGTGGTGGGCGTCGGTCGGTGGGAGCAGGCAGTAGCTTCCCCCGGGGTGCGAGCCGGAGCGTCGAGCAGGGTGCGGGCCGTGAGGGCGGTGGGCTGGCCGCTGCTCGGGATCGCCGTCGTGCTCGCGGCGTTCGAGGTGGCGCCCCGGGTGGGCGTCCTGCCCGGTTCGTCGTTCCCGACCAGCAGCGAGGTGCTGGTCGCCATGGCCGACCTCGCCGGCACCGCCGAGCTGTGGGGCGCGCTGGGCGACACGCTCGGGTCGTGGGCGTGGGCGATGCTGCTCGCCGCCGCCGTCGCCGTGCCGCTGGGCCTGGCGATGGGGTCGAGCCGGGTGGTCGAGCGGCTGCTCCGCCCGACCGTCGAGTTCCTCCGGCCGGTCCCGTCCATCGCCCTGGTCCCGGTCCTGGTGCTGGTGTACGGCACGGAGCCGGCGCTGACCGTCGCCCTGGGCGCGGTGGCCGCCGCGTTCCCGCTGCTGTTCCAGGCGATGTACGGGGTCGCCGACGTCGACCCGGTGGCGCTGGACATGGGCCGGGCCTACGGGCTGGGCCGGTTCCGGCGCGCCTGGCGGATCACGCTGCCGAGCTGTGCGCCCTACCTGGCGACCGGGCTGCGCATCGCCGGGTCGGTGGCGCTGATCCTGGTGGTGACCGGCGAGTACGCGGTCGGGGTCGCCGGCCTGGGCCGGGAGGTCTACGTCGCCCAGAGCGCCGGCGCCTACGACGAGGCCTACGCCTGGGTCGTGCTGACGGGTCTCCTGGGGATGGCGGTCAACCTCGGGTTCGGCGCGCTGGAGCGGCGCTACCTGTGGTGGCACGCCAGCCGGCGGCCACCGGTGACGGGCGGGTGGTGACCCGGTGGACCCGGCGGTGACGGCAGGGGCCCGGACCTGGTGGATTCGGTGGACCCGGCGGTGACGGCAGGGGCCCGGGTCGGGTCTGCGCTCGGCCGGGCGGCGGTGGGCCTGCTCGTGCCCGTCGCCCTGGTCGCGCTGTGGTGGTGGACGTCGCGCGACAGCGACTCGTACCTGTTCCCGCCGCTCGGCGAGATCCTCGAGAGCCTCCGCGACGACTGGTTCGGCGACCGCCTGGGCAGCGACGTGGCCCCGAGCCTCCGGCGGTTCGGGATCGGCTTCGGGCTGGCGGCGGTGCTCGGCGTGGCGGCCGGGACCGTGATCGGCCTGACCCCGTGGCTGCGGCGGGCCACCCAGCCGGTGGTCGAGCTGGTCCGGTCGATCCCGGCACCCCTCCTGTTCCCGATCGCGCTGGTGCTGTTCGGGATCGGCGACGGCTCGAAGGTGGCGCTGATCGTCCTGGGCGCGGTGTGGCCGGTGCTGCTGAACACGGTCGACGGGGTCCGCGGCGTCGACCCCCAGGTGCTCGACGTGGCCCGCTCGTTCCGCCTTCCCGCCCGCACCCGGCTCGGCCGGGTGGTGCTCCCGGCGGCCGGCCCGATGATCGCCGCCGGGCTGCGGATCGGGCTGTCGGTGGCGCTCCTGTTGACGGTGGTGAGCGAGATGCGGGGCGGCACGAACGGGCTGGGCTTCCGCATCCGGGCCGACCAGCGCAGCTTCGACACCGCCAGCGCCTACGCGGGCGTGCTGGTGATCGGCATGGTCGGGCTGGCGGTGAACCTGCTGTTCGTGGCGGTGGAGCGGCGGGTGATGCGCTGGCACCGGGGCGCCCGCGGCCTCCTGGAGCCCGACCGCCGGCCCGGGTCCGACCGCCGGCCCGGGCAGGCGCCCCGCCCCGAGCCCACCGCCCCGGAGGCGGCGCCGTGACCCGCCTCGTCGTCGACCGGCTCCGCAAGACCTACGGCACCGGCCCCGCCGCGGTCACCGCGCTCGACGAGGTCAGCCTGGAGGTGCGCGACGGCGAGCTGCTGTGCGTGGTCGGCCCGTCGGGCTGCGGCAAGACCACGCTGCTGCGCTGCGTCGCCGGCCTCCTGCCGCCGACCGCGGGGGCGACGCACCTCGACGGCGAGGTGGTCGTCGCACCCCCGCCGGCGATGGCGCTGGTGTTCCAGGACTACAGCCGGTCGCTGCTGCCGTGGATGACCGTGCACGCCAACGTGGCGCTGCCGCTCCGGGCCCACCGGGTCCCCCGGGCCGAGCGCGACCGGCGCGCGGCCGAGGCGCTGGCGGCGGTCGGCCTGGCCGACCAGGGCCGCCGGCACCCGTGGCAGCTGTCGGCCGGGATGCAGCAGCGGGTGGCGATCGCCCGCGCGCTCGCCTACCGGCCCGACGTGCTGCTGCTGGACGAGCCGTTCGCGTCGGTCGACGCCCAGACCCGCGCCGAGCTCCAGGACCTCCTCCTCGAGGTGTGGGAGCGCCACCGCCTCACCGTCCTGTTCGTCACCCACGACATCGACGAGGCCGTCTACCTGGGCGACCGGGTGGCGGTGCTGTCCCGGTCGCCGAGCCGGGTGAAGGAGGTGGTCGAGGTCGACCTCCCCCGGCCCCGCGACCAGCTCACCACCCACGCCCGACCCGAGTTCGCCCTGCTCAGGAACCGGATCTTCGCCTCGATCCGGTCCGAGGCCGGCTCCCGCCCGTGACCCGTCCGGGACCGGTGGGCAGCGGTTCTCGGTTCCTTGCGGAAGGTCTAGTGTGCGCACGGCGGGTGCCCTGGTCACGAGAGGAGGTGGGCACGTGAGCGATCCGCAGGAGAACGCGCTGATGCCCCCCTACGATGCGGCGGTGGTGGACACCACGGTCTCCCAGGAAGCCCGCGCCTACGACTACCTGCTCGGCGGCGTCGACCACTTCGAGGTCGACCGGGCCGCGGTGCTGGAGATGTACGGCTCCCCCGAGGGCGTCGAGCTCGCCCGCAAACGGGTGCGCGCCAACCGCAACTTCCTCGGCCGGGCGATCCGGTTCCTGGCCGGCGAGGTGGGCATCCGCCAGTTCCTCGACCTCGGCACCGGCATCCCCAACGCCGACAACGTCCACGGCGTCGCCCAGGCCACGGCCCCGGACTGCAAGGTCGTCTACGTCGACCACGACCCGGTGGTGCTCGCCCACGCCCACAAGCTGAACGCCGCCACCGCCGCGGGCCAGACGCTGTTCGTCTTCAGCGACATCCGCGACCACGAGTCGGTGCTCCGCCAGGCGGCGCGCATCCTCGACTTCGACCAGCCCATCGGTCTCGTGATCGTCGGCGTCCTCCACCACTTCCGCGACGAGGAGGACCCGAAGGGCCTCGTGCGCCGCTACCTCGACGCCGTGCCGTCGGGCAGCTACCTCGTCATGGAGCAAGTCGGCCGCGAGAACGACGCCATGCAGAAGCTCGGCCGCACCGACTTCACGATGGTGCCCCGCACCCGCGCCGAGTTCGCACCGTTCTTCGAGGGGGTCGAGCTCGTCGAGCCCGGCCTGGTGTTCGTCGACCAGTGGCGCCCCGACGGGCCGCCGCCCGACATCGAGACCCGGCACCCCTGCGGTGTCGGCCGGAAGCCCTGACGTCCACCGGGAGAGGACCCAGGCGACCACCGCCCGGCGCCCGAGCGCCGGCCGACCACTTCAGTGAGGCGATGAACGTGACGAGGAAACCGACCGCGGCCCTGCTCGGCCTGCTCCTGGTGGGCAGCCTCTTCGCCGCCGCCTGCGGCGACGACGACGGCGACGACGGGGCCGACGCCGGGCGCGACGACACGTCGGAGACCGGGGAGGGCGCGGAGGAGCTGACGCCGATCAAGGTCGGCATCCTCCCCATCGCCGGCCTCGCACCCCTGTGGTACGGGATCGAGGAGGGCTACTTCGAGGAGGAGGGCCTCGAGGTCACCACCGAGATCGGCGAGGGCGGTGCCGCCTTCACGCCGGCCGTGCTGAACGGCGAGTACCAGTTCGCCATCGGCGAGTACCTGTCGGTGCTGCAGGCCCGGGAGAACGACGTCCCGATCCAGGTGGTGTCCAACCTCACCAACGGGAGCTCGTCGCCCGACGACCACATCAACGGCCTGCTGGTGAAGGCCGACAGCGGCATCGACGGCGTCGAGGACCTGGCGGGCACGACCATCGCCGTGAACGGCCTGAACGGCATCGACGACGTGACCGTCAAGGCGATCCTCGACGACGCCGGCGTCGACCCGGACTCGGTCTCCTTCGTCGAGGTGCCGTTCCCCGACATGCTGGCCGCCGTCGAGTCCGGCCAGGTCGACGTGGCCGCCGAGCCGGAGCCGTTCGTCACCCTCGGCGAGGAGTCCGGGCTGGTCACCTTGCTCGACCCCTACTACGAGGCCCTGCCCGGCCTGCCGCTCGGCCTGGTGTTCGGCGCCGAGGACTGGCTGGAGGAGAACCCCGACGTGGCCGCGGCGTTCCACCGGGCGCTGGTCCGCTCGATCGAGGCGGCGGCCGACGAGGAGGCCATGGGCGAGGTGATCATGGCCAACACCGACACCACGCCCGAGCTGCTGGAGGCGATGGCCCTCGACGACTGGGCCGCCGAGGTCGACCGGGAGAAGCTGTCCCAGCTCGCCGACCTCGCCATCACCTACGGCGCCCTCGAGGACCAGCCCGACCTCGACGAGCTGATCTGGACGCCGCCCGACGCGGACGACGCCGACGGCGACGCCGACGCCGACGCCGACGCCGACGGCGAGTAGCCCTCGGTGCCCTGCGCCGGTGAGGACCCGGCGACCTGACGCTCCTGGGGGTGGTCAGGCGCCGGGTTGGGCCGGCTCGGCCCGGAGGCGGTTCACCAGCCGGCGGGTCGCCTCCGACGGGGCGACGCCGAGGTCGGCCAGCAGCGCCAGGCAGCGGTCGAGCCGGCGCCGGGCCGCCGGGCGATCGCCGGTGGCCAGCGCCACCCCCACCAGCAGGGCGTGGGCCGGCTCGGCCTGCGGGTCGACGTCGATGACGCGCCGGGCCACCTCCTCGGCGGCGGTCGGGTCGCCGCGCCCGAGCAGCAGCTGCCCCGCCCGGGTGGCGGCGACGACGAACCGGGAGCGGTGGCGCTCGCGGTCCTGGACCAACCAGGGGGCGTCGGGCACGTCGGCCCCGAGGTCGCCACGGTAGAGGTCGAGCGCCGCCAGGTAGTCGGTCAGCGCGGTCGACGGGACGCCGTCGTCCTCGGCCCGGGCGGCGTCGGCCAGGTGCCGGTCGAACACGTCGACGTCGACCTGGAGGTGCTCGCCGGTCACCAGCCGGACCGCGTGCCGGTCGAGTCGCAGGAGGTAGCCGGGCTCGCCGGGCGGGCGCCACGGCTCCAGCAGTCGCTGGGCGTGGTTGAGCGTGACGGCGAGGTTGTTGCCGGACTGCCGCTCG
>DATCLV010000402.1:0-3010 GCA_036563745.1 Acidimicrobiales bacterium
CATCTGGGCGGGGCGCGAGCCCTCCAGGTAGTCCATGGCGTCGTCGAGGGTCGTCCCCCCGCCGATCACCATCGGCCGGGGGTGCTCGGTGACGGCGACGTCGGACCAGCCGGACCCTTCGAGCACCGCCTCGATCCGCTCGGTCGTCGACAGGCCGAACATCCCGGGCTGGTCGGGGCCGGTCGGCAGCTCGGGCGGCGGCACGTGCTGGAGCGCGGCGGTGATCATCTCGAGGAGCCACTGCTGCCGCTGCACGGGCGCCCACGTCACGAGCGCCAGGCGACCGCCGGGGGCCGTCACCTTCCGGATGTTGGCGAACGCCGCCACGGGGTCGTCGAAGAACATGACGCCGAACCGGCTGACGACGACGTCGTAGCCGGGCCGGTCGCCGCCCGGCGCCAGGTCGTCGGTCTGGGCGTCGGCCTGCCGGAGCTCGACGTTGCTGAGGCCCTCCTGGCCGGCGACGGTGCGGGCGTGCGCCAGCATCGGCGCCGACAGGTCGACGCCGGTCACGGTGCCGTCGGGCGCCGCCGCCCGGGCGGCCTCCCGCGTGGTGATGCCGTTGCCGCAGCCGACGTCGAGGACGTGCTCCCCCGGCCGGATGGCGGCGGTGGCGGCCAGGAGCTCGGCCCAGGGGGCGAGCATCCGGTCGTACGAGTCGTGGCGCCGGACCCACTGGGCGCCCATCTCGCCGTTCCAGCCTTCCTTCATCTCCTCGTTGGCCATCCGTGGTCCTCCCCGTCGTTCCCGCCGTCGCGGACCGCAGTCTGCCGGACGGACGCCCCGAGGGGAGCCGGTCAGCGGCGCTTGCCGCGGGCGATCTCGGTCACCAGGGCGTCGAGGCGGTGTTGCCAGAAGCGGCGGAACCGGGCGAGCCAGGCGTCGACCGCCCGCAGCGGCGTGGGGTCGAGCGAGTAGACCCGGCGTGCCCCGTCGACCCGGACGTGCACGAACCCGCCCTCCCGCAGCACCCGGAGGTGCCGGGAGACGGCGGGCTGGGAGATCCCGAGCTCGGCCCGGACGACGGCGGCGATGTCGCCCGAGCTCCGCTCGCCGTCGGCGAGGAGCTCCAGGATGCGGCGGCGGACGGGATCCCCCAGCACGTCGAAGGCGTGCATCAGCCGGCGGCGGGTTCCCCGTCGTCGCCCCCGGCCGCGGCGTCCCCCTCGGCCCCCTCGGCGCCGGCGCCCTCCGGGCCGCCCTCGCCCCCGCCGCCCGTGTACATGGCGAGCACGGCGGCGGCGCCGGCCCGGGCCTTGTCCTCGGGCGTGCCGCTGGCGATGTCGGCCTCGCACCAGGCCTCGCTGCTCCGGGCCAGGAACTCCGGGTCGGGGCCACCGGCCCCCTCCCCCTCCGGCGAGGGCACGGCCTCGCCGGTGCGGAGGTGGTGGGTGAGGCCGAGGAACGTCAGGTCCCAGCCGATGCCGACCGCCCCGGGCCCGAACTGGTCGAACATCGCGATGTCCGCGAGCAGGGCGACGTGCTCCATGCGGAGCCGGGTGCCCTCGGGGTCGTCGCTCAGGTGCACGTCGACCCAGCTGACCGAGCCGCCGAACTCCCAGGTGACCGCCAGGTGGCGGGGCGCGTCGCAGGTGAGGATCTCGCCGCTGGCGTTGCCCTGGAGCTGGTACTTCCCGCCGACGTGGAGGTCGCCCTCGATCGGGAGCAGCCACCGGGGGATGCGCTCGGCGTTGGTGATCGCGTCCCACACGTCGTCGACGGTGGTGGCGTAGGTGCGCTCGATCACCAGGGCCCGGGCGGGCCGGCCGTCGCGCTCGACGCCCCGCAGCTCCCGGTGCGCGGCATCGATCGTGTCCTTCTCGTCTTGATTCATGCTCTACTTATATAAGGTATGACTTCTATGGCGCAAGGACCTCCGGCGCCCGCTCGGCCCGACCGGCCACGGAGGGTCGCCGACGCCGGCCGGCCGGGCGCGCCTCGGCGGGCGGACGCCCGAGGACGCCGACCTCGACGACGAGACGGTCGCCCTCGCCCGGCAGATCCCGGCGCTGGGCCCCCGTCGACCTCCGGGGTGCGCAGGGCGTCCAGATCGGCGACCGCAACACCCGGCACAACCGCTCTGCCTGACCCTGTCCGGGGCCCGCGGCGCCCAGGTCGGCGACCACGCTCGCCCTCCGGCGCCCGGACGCCGGGACCCCCGCGGCGCCGCCGACGACCTCCGAAAGGCGAACCGCTGGTTGCTGGAGAACTGGCGGAAACGACCTACGCGGGGGTGACCGTGACCGGGATGCCGTTCAGCACGCTGGTGCCGCTCACCGGGTCGAGCAGCGTCGACGGCGACAGCACGTTGGTGTTCACCCCGGCGTAGCGGGTCGCCACCGACAACCGCACCCCGGGCGCGTCGTGGCCCCAGCCGTGGGGGATCGACACCACGCCCTCGCGGATCCCGTCGGTGACCTCCACCGGGATCGTCACCGTCCCCGCCGACGACGCGACCTTGGCGTCGGCCCCGTCGGCCAGGCCCAGGCGCTCGGCGTCGCTCGGGTGCACGTGGAGCGTGCAGCGGGGCCTGCCCTTCACCAGCACCTCCACGTTGTGCATCCAGCTGTTGTTGGACCGCAGGTCGCGCCGGCCGATCAGCCGCAGGCCGTTCGGCCCGGCGGCGTTCCCGCCGTTCGTCCCGACCCCGGCGGCCGCGGCCGACAGCCGCGGCAGCATCCGGTCGGCCACGTCCTGCAGCAGCACCTCGGGCGCCAGCTCCACCATCCCCGACGGCGTGCGCAGGACGTCGGGCAGCCGGGGCTCCAGCGGGCCGAGGTCGAGGCCGTGGGGGTGCTCCAGGAGCTGGTCGAGCGTGAGCCGGTAGGGGCCGGTGCGCAGCATGAGGTCGAGGAGGCGCTCGGGGCCGCGGCGGTCGCCCAGCTCGGCGATCACCTCGGCCGGCTCCCGCCCGTGCACCGGCGAGGCCTCGTCGGCCACCGCCGCGCCCACCAGCGAGCCCAGCACCAGGTCGTCGACCACGGCCGGGTCGGCATCCGGGCCCATGCCC
>DATCLV010000412.1:0-2730 GCA_036563745.1 Acidimicrobiales bacterium
CCGTCGACCTGGCCGACCCGCCCGAGTGGCTCGACCTGGCGGCCCTGCGGGCCGACGCCGCCGCCCACGGCGACACCGACCTGGTCGCCACCATCGACGACCTCCACCCGGAGCTGTGAGCCTCGTCGACGAGGTCGCCGAGCAGCTGGCCGAGGAGCTTGGCGAGCGGGCCCACTCGCTCGCCAAGCTCGTCGGGCCCGATGCGGCGATGGAGTGGCCGTCGGGGATGGAGCTGGTGGCGCCGGTGCTGGCCGCCCAGCTCGTCCAGGACGAGGACGACCGGCTGGCTGCCCAGACGGTGATCGATGTGATGTGCGCCTTGTGGCCGCACGGATCACCGGAGGCCGTGGGCCGGGCCGACTGGTGGCGGACACCGCTGGGGCGGGTGTGCGCCCGGTCGCTGGGTCGGGACGACGCCGAGGCGGTCACCCATTCGGTGGCGGCGGCGATGCTCGGCGTGCCGCGCGGCAGCATCGGCCCGATGATCAGCCGTGGGCACCTCGACCGGCACCCCGACGGCGGTGTTCTCCGGGCGAGCGTGCTCCAACGGCTCGCCGACCGGCGCTGACCCCTGGACGCGACGATGCCCCCGCACCCGAGGTGCGGGGGCATTTTCGTCACCCGACGAAATTCCTCGCCTCCGGCGCCTAGACGCACCAAGAGTCTCTTGACATCCCTGCTCGGTGTTGCGATAATCGTGACATGAAGATCGTCAGCGCCACCATCGTCCCGACCGGCATCGAGGGCACCTCGGCGGCCCACCTCGTGATCGACCACCGCTACGACGAGTCGCCGATCACCGTCGCCTGGGCCACGACCCCGACGGTGTGCAGCGACTGCGGCGACGGCCCGGTCCACCAGCCGGCCGACGAGGTGCCGGCCATCGTGTACAGCACCATCGACGGTTTCCCCATCTGGCACGCCCGCACGGAGGCCCGGTGCGGGACCTGCGGCAAGATGGTCGGCCCCTGGGCGCTCGTGCGCGACGAGCACCTCGAGGGCGACGAGCTGACCGAGGTCGCCCGCGAGGTCGCCGAGCTGGCCGACGAGGATCGGTGATGCCCGACCCCGACGGCGGAGACGACCCCCGAGATCGTCGAGGTCGTCCGGCCGATCCCCGCGGGGTGCCGGTGACCACCGCCCGCATCCGCCTCGCCCTGGCCGCCGGCCTCGCCCTGGTCCTCGCCGCCGCCATCTACGCTGGCCGCCCGGCTTCGGAGCCGATCGCCGCCGCGGCCCCGTCGCCCGTCCGGCCCTCGATCGCTGCCCTGGACGCGCAGCGCGAAACGTCCACACACATGACGACGGGCGACGGCTACCCCGTCCGCTGGGCACGCGAGGACGGCGTCTCGCCCGACGAGGTCCGGACCATCCACTTCGTCCTCTGGGGAGACTCCGACCCCGCCCTCGTGGCCGCCATGGACCATGGCATCCGAGTCTGGAACGACGCCTCACCCTTCGTGGACCTCCGCCTCGCGGCCGGGGAGTGCCCTGAGGGCCGCCACTGCGTCCTCGTGAGCCGTCAGGCCGGCCTCAATGGCGCCGTTACGCACATCGCCGCCGACGCCGAGGGCCGCATGTCGGGCCAGGGTGCCATGATCATCTTCGACGCCGACCCCTGGGATCCCGACCTCCTCGAAAACGCCGCCTGCCACGAGGTTGGTCACGCCCTCGGCCTGGACCACGCCCCTGCCGAGCACGTGGCCGGGCCGTGCTGGCGGGGCCGCCCCACGCTCCACGACCGTGCCCTCGTCGCCGAGGCCTACGCATGGGACTGACTGAGGGGCGGCCTGGACGCACCAAGAGTCTCTTGACATCCCCCTCCGGTGTTGCGATAATCGTGACATGACGACAACGACGCAGGACAGCAGCAGCCACGTGGACGACACGCCCGTTCACGCCGAGGACGTCACCGTCTCGGTGACCGTCCGCGTCACCGCCTGCCGCCCCGAGGAGGACGGTATCTACTCGGTGGCCCAGCTCGGCGGTGAGCGCATCCTCGGCTACATCCGCCAGCGCGACGACGGCTGGTACTGGGCGGCCCGGCCGACCGGTGGCTACCCGCCCGTCTGGACCGGCCCCTTCCACCTCAGCGACGCCGCCATCGTGGGTCTCCTGACCCGCAGCGCCGTCGCCGCCAGCTGATCCACCCTGGGCGCGAGAAGAGCCCCGCACCCGAGGTGCGGGGCTCTTTTTCGTCACTGACGAAATTCCTCGCCGCCGACGCTTAGACGTACCAAGAGTCTCTTGACATCCCCGTCCGGTGGTGAGATAATCATGACATGACGACGACCTGGAAGATCGCCCCCGCCCCCCGGTTCGCCGGCATGAAGGAGTGGGACTGCCACTTTTGCGGCCACGAGAACCTCGCCAAGCCCGTCTTCCTGAGCCGTGACGGCCGGGCCGTCGTCGCCGCCGGGACCGGGTGCGCCGCCGAGGTCCTCGGCATCACCCGCCGCCAGGTGGTCGCCGAGGCCGAGGCCCTGGTCGCCGAGGCCGAGGCCGCCGAGGCGCTCCGCCGCCAGGTCGCCGAGAACAAGGCCCGGGCCCTCGAGGCCTTCGAGGCCGACCCCAACGGCGACGACCCCTACCTGCTCGCCGCCCGGCAGGACTACCGCCGCCTCGGCGGTTTCGCCCGGCTCGGGAAGTTCCGCACCTGGCTGGCCGCCGTGGCCGAGACGGGCGACCTCGAGGCCACTGCCGCCGCCGACTGATCCACCCTGGACGCGA
>DATCLV010000415.1:0-4991 GCA_036563745.1 Acidimicrobiales bacterium
GTCTGGCCCGGCTGGACCCGCGACTGCTCGGTGAGCTCGACGTCGAACGAGGTGCCGTCGTCGAAGCGCAGCCGCACCTCGGTGATGAACCGGGTGGCGGGGCCCTTGATCGGCTGCAGGAGGCGGATCTGGTCGGTCGTCGCCGGCCGGCGCAGGGTCAGCTCGATGCGCTCGCCCACGGAGCTGCTGAACGCCGCGGCCCGCCAAGCCGTCTGCGGGTCGCCGTCGACGGCGAGGATCGGCCGCTCCTCGGGCGAGAACGTGATCGGGTTGCCGTAGGAGGTGGCCTCGGCGTCGATGTCGCCGGACCGGTCGACGACCGTCATCGTCTCGGTGCCGGCGTCGGGGAAGACCGGGAGCCGGTTGTCGCCGGCGTCCTCCTCGAGGGCGCCGCCGTTCGCGGTCTCCGTGTAGCCCCGGGTGTGCCGGACGGTGGTCCAGCGCTCGCCGCGCTTGCGGTTGGAGTCGGTGAGCAGCAGCGCGCCCTCGTTGTCGAGGGCGGCGGCCACGTCGTCGTCGTCGAGGCTGGCGCTGTAGCGGATCAGCTCGGTGCCGTCGATCAGCCCGGCGCCCGCCGCCTCGACCAGGCCGGCGCCGTCGCCCGCCACCACCAGCGGGTTCTGCATCGAGTGGGCGGTCACCAGCGGCACCGGGTCCTCGACCGGGAACACGGCGACCGCCGGCGGGTCGGGGAGGCTCGGGTCGGTGACCAGCAGCACCTCGTCGTCGAGCTGGACGTCCTCGATGGTGACGTTCGGGTCGTCGGGACCGAAGGCCGCCGGCTCGCCCAGACCGGGTGCGGACAGCACGAAGTCCCAGAAGTTGCGGGGCCGGGGCGTGTTGAACCGCTCGTACTGCAGGTCGCTCTGCACCAGCACGTCGCCGGCCCGCAGCAGCCGGGCGATCGCCGCCACCGCGTCCGGGTCGGCCGTGCGCTCCTGGAGGCGCAGGTCGAAGGCGTTCAGCAGGTTGGCCGACGCCGGCGACCCGTAGGGGATCAGCTCGCGCTGCACCGACGGCCGGTCGATCATGCCGGGCAGGATCGGGTCGACCGTGTTGCCCCAGCGGTAGCTGGCGAAGTCGGTGCCCGGCACCACCAGCACCCGGGTGTCGTTCCCGGCCGCGTCGACGTGGTCGGCGGCCTCCTGCCAGTACTCCGGCACCTCGGCGGGGCGGCGGAGGTTGTCGGGCACGAACTGCTGCAGCCACAGCGGCGGCAGCGCCAGCACCGCCACCACGGCGACGCCGATGGCCATGGGCCGGGCGGTCTGCGGCCAGCGCCGGGCCAGGCTGGCCACGCCCGAGCCCAGCAGCACGGCCATGCCCAGCACCACCAGCGGCACCGCCCGGGGGAGGGACCGCATGGCGAGACCGGCGTCGGTGCCCTGGAACGCCTGCACCAGGCGGGCGAACGGCGGGCCCTCGTCCCACGGGTAGGCACCGACCGCCAGCGCCGTGCCGAGCGCCACCAGCAGCACGAAGTAGGCGCGGTGTCGCCAGCGGGCGATCACCGCACCGCCGATGCCGGCGATCGGGATCAGGTAGGTGAGCAGCAGCAGCGGCAGCCACTGCGTGTACCCGACGCTGGGCTCGATCCACGGACCCAGCCGGTCGGTCCCGTAGAAGAACCAGTAGCCGAGGCCGCGCAGCACCTCGTGGCTGACCGACGCCGCGCTCACCACCTCGGCGGTCTCGGTGTAGCGGAGGATGTCGATGCCGTTGGTGCTCTGGACGCTCAGGCCGGCGATCCACCACGCCGAGGTCGGCAGGGTCAGCACGCCGATCCGCAGCGCCGCCAGGACGGCCGTGCGCGGCGGCACCTCCCGGGCGCCCCACACCGAGTGCACCAGCCACAGGACCGGGCCCAGGCCGGCCAGCAGCAGGGCCGTGGCGTTGACGCTGCCGCAGGTGGTGACCACCAGCGCGAACAGCGCCGGGTGGCGCCAGCCCTTGTGGCGGACGGTCTGGATGGTGAGCGCCACCAGCCAGGGGAGCGCGCTGAACGGCAACAGGATCGCGGACAGCCGCGACACCAGCGTGAGAATGTACGGCGTCAGCGCGTAGACGTAGACCGCCGCGACGACGCCGGGGCCCCGCCAGCCCAGCACCCGCAGCAGGTAGGCGACGCCGGCGCCGGCGGCGAAGATGATCGTGCCCCACCACAGGCGCTGCGAGGCCCAGTCGGGGATCCCCAGCCGCTCGGTGACCCAGTAGAAGGGGCCCATCGGCCACAGGTAGCCGATGTTCTGGTGGGTGACCGTGCCGAGGCCGATCGTGGGGTCCCACATCGACCAGGCGCGGCTCATCAGCCGGCCCGGGTCGAGGTACAGGTAGGTCTTGGTGTCGGCGCTGACCCACCCCGGGCGGGTCAGCAGCAGTGGCAGGTACGCTACCGCGGCCAGGGTGCCGTGGAGCTTCAGCGACGTGCCCGTGGAGGCGCGCGCCAACGGGTTCCTCACCGTCTGCCGCTCATCGGCGGGCGCGCGTGCGGGCGCGGCGCCGCGCCACCTCGGACGACAGGACCCGCATGACCTGCGTCGCGGTCTGGCCCCAGGTCAGCGCGGCGGCCCGGGCCAGGGCGCCCTGCCGCAGCTGGTGGAGCCGGCGGGGATCGTCGAGCACCTCGACGAACGCGTCGGCCAGGTTGGCCGCCACGGCCTCGCGGTCGCCCCCGGCCTCCGACAGCACGCCGCTCACCCCGTCGACCACCGCGTCGGCGTGGCCGGCGATGCGGGTGGCGACGGCGGGCGTGCCGCAGGCCGCGGCCTCGGTGAGCGTCATACCCCAGCCCTCGCGGGCCGACGCGGACGCCACCACCCAGGACCGGCGGTACAGGTCGATCAGCTCGGCGTCGGACAGGTAGCCCCGCAGGGTGACCCAGTCCTGGCCGCCCACCTCCTCGATGGCCGCCTCGATGACCGGGCGCTCGTAGCCGTCGCCCACCAGGTGGAGCTTCAGGTGCGGGATCCGCTCCCGCGCCTTGGCGGCGGCCTTGACGAGCACGTCGAAGCGCTTCACCGGGGCGAAGCGGCCCACCGCGGTGATGAGCGGCTCGGGGGAGCGCTGCTCGTCGCCGTCGGGCGCCGGGGTGAACCGGGGGTCGATGCCCGGGTGGACGACCGTGACCTTGTCGGGGTGGAAGCCCAGGTCCTCGACCATCTCCTGCTTCGAGGACTCCGACAGGGTGACGATGTGGGTCCGCCGGTACAGCGGCGGCGCGAGCTTCGACTCCAGCAGCTCGCCCCACTTGGCCAGGCCCGGCGGCAGCGTCATGCGCCACATCTCGGCGTGGACGTGGTGCAGGAACACGATGCGCGGCCCGGCGCACCACAGCGGGCTGAGGAACGGCATGCCGTTCCAGATCTCGATGAGGGCGTCGCGGGGGCCGGTGCGGCCCGCCCACTCGGCGAACGCCGCCCGGGGGAACACCATGTAGCGCCCGGCCCGGCGGATGACCTTGTAGCCGTCCCGCACGGCCTCGACCGGCTGGCCCTGGGCCCACGACGTGCGCAGCGTGACCTCGATGCCCGCTGCCGCCCACCGCTTGGCGATCTCGTCGATGTGGACCTCGGAGCCGCCCGCCTCGACATCGTCCAGGTCGCGCCACGCCAGCGCGTGGACACGGCGGATCCCTGCCGAGGCGGCCAGGTCGCCGATCTTCTCGACCGTCTGGGATTCGGGCTCGTCGAAGTCGGCAGTGGTCACGGACTGATTTCCTCCCCCAGCGTCACCGGCGCGTCGTTGGGTCGCTCTCGGTCCCGAAGATCCGGGCGCCGGGTGGCTCGTATGCTACGGAACCGCGCTCCCCCGTACCAGCGATCACCACCTGAATCCCGGAACAACAGAACTCGACTTCCACACTTCTCGAACTTGGAGCACAACGTGTCTATCGCAAGTCCCGACCTCGCCGGAGCACTCGATGGGGTCGAGGGGTGGTTCAGCCCCGAACAGGTCGCACGGGTCGCCGAGCGCGCGGCGGCCGCCCCGCCGGGCGGCCGCATCGTGGAGATCGGCAGCTTCCGGGGTCGGTCGATGATCGCCATCGCCCGCTCCGCCCCCGAGGGCGTCGAGCTCGTCGCCATCGACCCGCACGCCGGCAACGACCGTGGCCCCCAGGAGATCGAGGGGTTCGAGGAGGAGGCGGCCGAGGACAACGTGGTGTTCCGGCGCAACCTGGAGCGGGCGGGGGTGGCCGACCGGGTGCGGCACGTCCGGAAGTTCTCCCACGACGCCCACCACGACGTGCAGGGCGAGATCGACGTCCTCCACATCGACGGCGCCCACCGCTACAAGCCGGCGCGGGAGGACATCGTGTCGTGGGGCGCCCGGGTGGTCGACGGCGGCACGATGCTGATCCACGACTCGTTCTCGTCGGTCGGCGTGACGGCGGCGATCGCCACGTCGCTGCTGTTCTCCGGGAAGTGGCGCTACGAGGGCCGGGCCCGGTCGCTGGCCGAGTACCGGAAGGTGCCGGTGAAGGGTGCCGCCCGGGCGACCAACGTGCTGCGCCAGCTGGCGGAGGTCCCGTGGTTCGTGCGCAACGTCCTGATCAAGGCGCTGCTGGTCGCCAAGCTGGCCCCGCTCACGAAGCTGCTGGGCCACAAGGAGTCGACCTGGCCCTACTGAGGCCCTGCTGAGGCCCTGCGCCTGCGCGCCCGGGACGGCGGCGCGGTGGGACGGGCGTGCCGCCGGTGCGCTCCTCCGCCCACGCCGCCGGGTCCCCGGCGGCGCGCCGCGCGCCGGGGCGGGGGCCGGCAGGCGGCCAGGCCTCAGGCCTCAGGCCTCGGTGGGTTCGGTGACCGGGGTCGGGTTGGTGGGCGTCGGCGTCGGGTCCTCGGCCGGTGGGGTGGCGGCGGCCGCCGGCGACGTCGCCGTGGCCGTCACCGTCGTGGTCCGCAGCGTCCGGCGGGGGCCGCGGCGGAGGATCCGGTCGCGGATGGCCCACCAGGTGACCAGCGACATCGCCTCGCCGATGATGTGCCACGACATCT
>DATCLV010000417.1:0-13141 GCA_036563745.1 Acidimicrobiales bacterium
GGTCCACGCCTTCGACCATGTCCCGGACGGTAGCGGCCCACCCCCAACCCCGACGCGCCGCAGCCTGGCCCCTTCGCAGGACAACTCGCACACGTGCGAGCGCACCGCGCCGCCAGGAGACGTGATCCGACGTTGTGCGCACGGCGCCGCCACGAGACGTAGCCCAGGGCCGAGCGCACGGCGCCCGCCACGAGGTGCACCCCGATGCGCAGCAATGCCCGCACACGGACGCGTCCGGCGGGCTGAAGAACAGTTCACAGCGGCGCAACAGGGCGGCAACCGCCGTGTGACGGTCCTCCGCCAGAGTGGTCCCCGTGGTCACCGCCGACGAGCCCGAACCCCCCGAGACGGTCCTGCACGTCGGCGTGGCCACGGCTCTCCCGGTGGCTGCGACGCCCCCGTGGTCCGGCTCTGCGACCTCCCCCCGATCGCACGACCGGCCACGGGGCGTCGGGGTCCCGTGAGGAGGGCGCGGTGCGCGACCTTCTCGACGACCTCGACCGGTGGCGCAGCGAGCACGTCCGTGCCGCCTTGGCGCGGGTGGTCGACCTGGACGGCTCGGCCCGGGTGACCGACGCGGCGATGGCGGTGAACGAGCGGGGTGAGATCGTGGGCGCCTCGCCCGGTGACGACCTGGAAGGCGCGGTGGTCGCCGAAGCCCTTAGAGTCCTGCAGATGGGACGACCCAAGCTCGTCACCTTCGGCTCCGGCCGGATCCACGTGCTGCTGGAGCCGCTCGACTGGTGACCTCGGCGGCCGAGCCGTCGCTCTACGGGCAGCTCGCCGCCGCCGTCCGGGCTGCCCGTCCCGTCGCGCTCGTGACCGTGGTCGCCGGACCGCAGGTCGGCGGCAAGCTGCTCGTCTTCGGCGACGGCCCGGGCGAGGACGGGGGCGCGACCGAGGGGGAGGGCGACGGCGAGGGCACGGTGGTCGGCTCCCTCGGCGGGCCGCCGGAGCTCGACCGCCGCGGCCGGTGGGAGGCCCGGGGGGCGCTGGCCCGGGGCGGGACCCGGCTGGTCGAGGACTGCCTGGAGAACACCCTGTTCGTCGAGGCGTTCGTGCCCCCGCCCCGGATGGTCGTGTTCGGGGCGATCGACTTCTCGGCGGCGCTGGTGAAGGTGGCGAAGGTGCTGGGCTACCGGGTGACCGTGTGCGACGCGCGGCCGGTGTTCGCCACCCGTCTGCGGTTCCCGACCGCCGACGAGGTGGTGGTCGACTGGCCCGACCGGCTCCTGGGCCGGATCGGCCCGTCGCTCGGGCCCCGCGACGCGGTGTGCGTCCTCACCCACGACGCCAAGTTCGACGTGCCGGCGATCGTGGCCGCGCTGGCCACCGACGTCGGCTACATCGGGGCGCTGGGCAGCCGGCGCACCCACGCGGAGCGGCTCGTCCGACTCAAGGAGGCGGGGGTCGACGGCGACGACCTGGCCCGGCTGCGGTCGCCGATCGGGCTGGACATCGGGGCCCGCACGCCGGAGGAGACGGCGGTCGCGATCTGCGCCGAGATCGTCGCCGACCAGACCCGGAGCACGCCCGCCCACCTCAGCGAGACCGCCGGTCCGATCCACCGGCGCCGTTGACGCACCGGGGTCGCGCCAGCAGCTACCGTCGGGCTCGGGACGTACTAGGGGGACCACCAGGGTGAGCACCGCCCATCCAGCGCAACAGGCGAACGGTGCGTTCCGGCACGAGGCCTTCTTCTACAGCAGCATCGACGAGTTCCTGACGGTGGCGGTCTCGTACGTCACCGGTGGGCTCGCGGACGACATGCCGGTGCTGGTGCTGCTCGACCCGGAGAAGATCGAGGCCCTGCGGGCGCACCTGCCCGACGACCCGCGCGTGTACTACGCCGACATGAACGTGGTGGGCCGGAACCCGGCCCGCCTGATCCCGCTCTGGTACGACTTCGTGGCCTCGTTCCAGTCCCGCCCCCGCCCGCTGCGGGGCCTGGGCGAGCCCTTCGGTCGGCCCCGGGCCCCGGCCGAGCACGAGGAGTGCGAGCAGCACGAGTCGCTGCTGAACCTGGCGTTCGCGGCGTTCCCGCAGTTCTGGCTGCTGTGCGCCTACGACGTGGCGAACCTGAAGCCCCGGGTGGTCGAGACCGCCCGCGGCAACCACCCGTTCATCCTCGAGGGCGGCGCCCACCGGGCCAGCCCCCACTACCGCGACATCGCGTCGTCGCCCCACCCGTTCGGCCTCCCGCTGTCCGACCCGCCCAACGACGCCTTCCGGATGGAGTTCGGCATCGGGCAGCTGCGGGTGCTGCGGACGCTGTCGGCCCACTACCTGAGCCTCACGGGCATGGAGCCCGAGCGGATGGACGACCTGGTGCTGGCCATCAACGAGGTGGCGACCAACAGCGTCCAGCACGCCGGCGGCCACGGGACGCTGCGCATCTGGCAGGAGGGCAACACGGTGCTGTGCGAGGTGCGCGACGACGGCTACATCACCGACCCGTTGGTGGGGCGGCGCACGCCGGGCTTCGGCGACGAGGCCAGCCGCGGGTTCTGGGTGGTGAACCAGCTCTGCGACCTGGTGCAGATCCGGTCGTCGCCGGCGGGCACGGTCGTGCGGATGCACGTGCACCTGTAGCCGGGTGCCCGGCGGGGAGCGAAGGCGCACGGTGCCCGCGTAGTTGCAGCGGCACTGCAACATTGGAGCCCTGACCGGCCGGTCAATAGAGTTCCCGCGCATGGAGCTCAACGGGATCTCAGCCATCGTGACCGGCGGGGCCTCCGGCCTCGGCGCCGCCACCGCCAGCCTCCTCGCCGAGCGCGGCGCCCACGTCGTGGTCGCCGACCTCGACCGCCAGCAGGACAAGGGCGACGCCCTCGCCAAGGAGATCGGCGGCGTCTTCGTGCCGTGCGACGTCACCGACACCGACCAGGTCATCGCGGCCGTCGAGGCGGCCAAGGAGCTGGGCCCGCTCAAGGCGCTCGTCACCTGCGCCGGCTTCGGCTGGGCCACCCGGACCATCGGCAAGGACGGCCAGTACACCTCGGCCCACGACCTCGGCATGTTCAGCAAGGTCATCGAGGTCAACCTCATCGGCACGTTCAACTGCATCCGCCTGGCCGCCACGGCGATGTCCCAGAACGAGCCCAACGAGGACGGTGAGCGCGGCGCCATCGTCACCGTCGCCTCCGTGGCCGCCTTCGACGGCCAGATCGGCCAGGCCAGCTACTCGGCCTCGAAGGGCGGCGTCGTCGGCCTCACCCTGCCCGTGGCCCGCGACCTGTCGGCCGTCGGCGTCCGGGTCAACTGCATCGCCCCCGGCCTCATCGACACCCCGATCTACGGCGAGGGCGAGGCCAGCGAGCAGTTCAAGGAGCGCCTGAAGCGCGACGTCCTGTTCCCCAAGCGCCTGGGCCAGAGCGCCGAGTTCGCCTCGATGGCCGTCGAGCTCCTCGGCAACAGCTACATGAACGCCGAGGTGATCCGCGTCGACGGCGGCGTTCGCATGCAGCCGAAGTGACCCGCGAGTAGCCTCCGGATCCTGTCCAGGGGGACAGGAACTGGGGGCTCACAAAGGGGGACGTAGGGCAGGTGCGGGGCCGGGCGTTACCACCGACCGCGACGTACATGGCGCTCGACGTGGTCGCCGTGGCGATCGCCGCGGTCGTCGCCCACCTGATGCGCTTCGGCCTCACCACCGGCACCCGCCTGCCCGGCCCCGACATCCCGTACGTGCTCATCGCCCTGGCCAGCCTGCCCGCGTGGGTGGGTGTGCTGGCCGCGGCGGGGGCCTACGACCGGCGCATCCTCGGCTCGGGCTCCGACGAGTACCGCCGCATCCTCAACGGCGGCGTCCACTGCCTGGCGGTGGTGGCCGTCCTGCACTTCGTCTTCCGCCTGGTGTTCGCCCGCGGCTGGGTGGGCGTGATGATCCCGGTGGCGGTGGTCCTGCTCGTGCTGGAGCGCTACGGCCTCCGCCGCTGGCTCTACTACCAGCGGGGCCGGGGCCGGTTCGTCCACCGGATCCTGCTGGTCGGCTCGGTGCCGTCGGTGGTCGGGGTGGGCGAGCACCTGGCGCGGGCGTCGTGGTCCGGCTACCGGGTCGTCGGCGTGTGCGTCGACGTGCCCGACGGCGACGAGGAGCACCTCGACATCGCCGGTCGGCGCGTCCCCATCGTCGGCTCGTCGGCGGACGTGCGCCGGGCGCTCGTCGCCTGCGACGCCGACGCCGTCGCCATCACCGACGAGTCGGCGCCCGGCGAGCTGCACGAGCTGGCCGAGGCGGTCGACCCACCCGACGTCGAGGTGCTGGTGGCGCCCGCGATCACCGACGTGGCCGGCCCCCGCACGGTGGTGCGCCCGGTGGCGGGCATGCCGCTGCTGCACGTCGAGGAGCCGACCTTCGCCGGGCCCGAGCGCATCCTCAAGGAGGCCATGGACCGGGTCCTGGCCGCGCTCGGCCTGGTCCTGCTGGCGCCGGTGTTCCTCGTCATCGCGGCGGCGATCCGCCTCGACACACCGGGGCCGATATTCTTCCGGCAGGGCCGCATCGGGCTGGGCGGCCGGCGGTTCGCCATCGTGAAGTTCCGGACGATGATCGACGGCGCCGAGGCCCAGCGGGCCGTGCTCGCCGACCGGAACGAGGCGGACGGGCTCCTGTTCAAGCTGCGGGCCGACCCCCGGGTCACCCGGGTGGGGCGGGTGCTGCGGCGCTGGTCGGTCGACGAGCTGCCCCAGCTGTGGAACGTGCTGCGGGGCGAGATGTCGCTGGTCGGGCCCCGGCCGCCGCTGCCGACCGAGGTGGCGCAGTACGAGCACCACGTCACCCGGCGGCTCCTGGTGAAGCCGGGCATGACCGGGCTGTGGCAGGTGAGCGGCCGCGCCGACCTCGAGTGGGACGAGGCCGTGCGGCTCGACCTCTACTACGTCGACCACTGGTCGCCGACCATGGACCTGGCGATCATCTGCCGCACGTTCAGCGCCGTCACCAGGGGCAACGGCGCCTACTGACGGGCGCCGTCCCGCCGTCGCGCCGGGTCGTCGAGGGGGTCCGGCGACCACGACGGGACGTAGGGGGCCGTCACTGGCCGCGTCCCGCGGCATCCCCTAAGGTCGCCACCTCATGAGCGGGCAGGAAAGGCGGAGCTGAGCCGTGGCGGTAGGGGTGACCGACCTGGTCGGCGACTGGATGACCTCCGGGCGCCGGACCCTGCGGTCGCGGCAGGCCCGGGTCCTGATGTTCCGGGTGTCGGTGGTGGCGATGGCCGGCCTGGCGGTGGCCGTCTCCGACGCGCGCCCCACGGAGATCGACATCCTCGACCAGGCCTACGTCGCCGCGCTCGCCGCCGGCGTCGCCTGGTGCGGGGGCACCGCCCGCCGCTGGACCTGGTTCCTGCCCGCCGGCTGCGGCGCCGCCCTCGCCGACGACGGCCTGGCGATCGCGCTCGCCGGCGCGGCCCTGGCGATCGGGTTCTGGTCGGTGCTGAGCGACACCCGCACCCCCGCCCGCGCCTCGATCGTCGTCGGCCTCGGCGTCGCGTCCTGCCTGCGGGCCGGCCCCGTCGCCTACCAGGGGGTGAGCGTGGCGATCGTCGCCGCGTTCCTGCTCCCGGTCGTCGTGTCCGGCTACCGCCACACGCACCGGCGGGCGCAGCGCCGCGTCCGGCAGGTGCTGCTCGGCGTCACCGGCGTCCTCGTGCTGATCCTGGGCGGCGCCGCGCTCGCGCTCGTCCTCGTCGGCGGCGACCTGGTCAAGGGTATGGAGCTCGCCGACGAGGGCATCGTCGCCGCCCACGACGCCGACGACGAGCTGGCCGCCCGGCGCCTCGACGAGGCCGCCCGCCGGCTCGACGCCTCGGCGACCACGCTGGAGAGCTGGTTCGTGCAGCCGGCCCGCGGCCTCCCGGTGATCGGCCCCAACCTGCGGGCCGTCGAGCGCCTCACCGACGACGTCGGCGACCTCGCCAGCGTCACCTCCGCCGCGGCGGCCGCGGCCGACGTCGACCAGCTGCGGGTCAGCGGCGGCCGGCTCGCCCCCGAGGCCGTCGAGAACGTGGCCAAGTCGCTCGACGAGGTGGCCGGGTCGGTGCGCAAGGCCCAGACGTCGGTGGCCGACGTGGAGTCGCCGTGGCTGCTGGCGCCGGTGGCCGACCGGATGGACGAGCTGTCGGACGAGCTGGCCGGCAACCTCCCCGACGTGACCTCGGCCCGCGACGCCGTCCACGTCGCCCACGGGCTGCTCGCCCCCGACGGCGCCCGCCGCTACCTGGTCCTGTTCGTGACCCCGGTCGAGGCCCGCGGCCGCACCGGCTTCCCCGGCAACTACGCCGAGCTGCTGGTGGAGGACGGGAAGATCACCATGCCCCGGTTCGGGCGCATCACCGAGCTGGAGGACGCGCCCGGCGCCGAGGGCCGCCGGATCACCGCGCCCGGGACCGAGGAGTACCTCGCCCGGTACGGGCCCTTCCAGCCCGAGCGCACGTGGCGCAACGTGACGATGTCGCCCGACCTGCCCACCGTGGCCAAGGTCGTGGCCGACCTCTACCCGCAGTCGGGCGGGTCCCCGATCGACGGCGTGCTCACCGTCGACCCCACCGGCCTGGCGGCGCTGATGCGGTTCACCACGCCGGTCAGCGTCCCCGAGATCCCGGTGCCGCTCACCGCCGACAACACCGAGGACTTCCTCCACCTGCACCAGTACGTCGCCTACCCCGACACCAGCGAGCGCATCGACGTGCTGGGCTCGGTGGCCGAGCAGACCTTCGAGCAGCTCCTGTCGGCCGACCTCCCGAACCCCCGCGAGTTCGTCGACGTGCTGGGCCCGGTCGTCCGCGGCGGGCACATCCAGTTCACGACGTTCGTGCAGGAGGAGCAGGAGTACTTCAACAAGATCCAGCTCGGCGGCGCCTTCCAGGCCAGCGCCGGCCAGGTGCTGTCGGTGGTCACCAACAACGCGGCGGGGAACAAGGTCGACCTGTTCCTGCAGCGCAGCCTCCGCTACGACGCGCTCTTCGACCCCGCGACCAGCACGGTGAGCGGGCGGATCACCGTGCAGCTGCGCAACTCGGCCGAGCCCGACTCCGACCTGCCCGACTACGTGGTGGGCAACCTGGTGGACCTGCCCGAGGGCAGCAACCGGTCGTACGTGTCGATCTACTCGACCCACCAGCTCGACGCGGCCCGCATCGACGGTGCGCCGGCGAGCCTCCAGGCGCAGTCCGAGCTGGGGACCAACGTCTACTCGACGTTCGTCGACATCCCGCCCAAGGGGACGGTGACGATCGAGCTCGACTTCCACGGCCTGCAGATGCTGCCGGGCTTCTACTCGACGAAGATCCTGCCCCAGCCGCTGGTGGAGACCGAGCAGGTCGAGTTCAACCTGGTGGTCGGCGGCGACGCGCCGATCGACGCCGACGCCCTCGGCGCCGACGTCACCGTCGACGGGCGCACCGTGCACTGGAACGGCCCGCTCACCGAGGTGGTCGAGGTGTGGGCCGACACCACCGGCTCGCTGGCCCAGCAGCGGGCGGCGGTGACCGGCGAACCCGCGGGCTGACGGCGGTCGCCCGCGCCTCGACATGCGGCGCCGGCGGTCGTCGGCGCCGGACCCCGGCCGCGTCCGCCGGGCCTAGACCGTGGGGCGGGGGTTGCGGGTCGCCCGCTTGCCCACCCAGGTGGCGTGGTCGGCGAAGGCCAGGAGCTCCTCGTCGCCCGACGAGTCGCCGTAGGCCCACAGCTCCACGTCGACGCCCTCGCCGTAGCGCTCGGCCAGCCACGCCTTCAGCCGCACCACCTTCTGGTGGCCCCGGCAGTTGGCACCGCCCACCACCTCGCCGGTGAGCCGGCCCTGGACGTCGCAGGCGAGCTCGACGGCCAGCACGTCGTCGATCCCCAGCTCCCGGGCCAGCGGCCGGAGGTAGGTGGCCAGCGACGCCGACACCAGCACCACCGGGTGGCCCTGGTCCTGGTGCCAGCGGAGGCGCTCCAGCATCTCGGGTCGCAGCAGGTCGACGAGCGTCGCGGCGTAGGTCCGCCCGTGCTCGACGAACCGCTCCTCGGTCCAGCCCCGGAACAGGCGGGCGACCGTGGCCAGCTTCATCCCGTCGCGACCCTGCCGCACGCCGGTGGGCAGGCACCGCAGGCCCGCCAGCGTCAGGCGGGGCCACCCGCTGGCGGCCACCAGGAAGGGGACCATGGTGTCCTGGCGGGCCAGGGTCCCGTCGAAGTCGAAGGCCGCCACTCCCGGCCGGTCGGTCACGCCGTGCTCCCGTCCTCGTCGTTCTCGGTGTGCTCGTCCTCGGTCCTGCCGCCGTCCCGGCCGGCCCGGCCGGCCCCGTCGCCGTCGCCGGTCGCCGGCCGCCCGTCAGTCTGGCCGCTCCGCCCGAGCACCGCCGCCAGGCCGGTGTCGATGTCGGGGTGGGCGAAGCCGAACCCCGCCCCGGTGAGCGCGGCGGGCACCACCCGCTGGCTGAAGAACGTCATCTCCTCGGCCATCTGGCCGCCGAGGACCAGCTTGAGCGCGAACTTCGGCACGGGGAGCACCGCCGGCCGGTGCAGCGCCCGGCCCAGGGCCTTGGCGAAGTCCCGGTTGCGCACGGCGCCGGGGGCGGTGAGGTTGACCGGGCCCTCCAGGTCGTCGTGGTCGAGGAGGAACCGGAGCGCGGCGACCTCGTCGGCCAGCGTGATCCAGCTCATCCACTGGCGCCCCGACCCGAACGGCCCGCCGACCCCCAGCCGGAACGGCAGCAGCATCTTGGGGAAGGCGCCGCCGTCGGTCGACAGCACGATGCCGGTGCGGGCCAGGACCGTGCGGATGCCGGCGTCCCGGGCGGCCTGGGCCGACTGCTCCCAGGCGATCACGAGGTTGGCGAGGAACCCGCCGCCCGGGGCCCGGTCCTCGGTGAGCTCCTCGTCGCCGCGGTCGCCGTAGAACCCGATCGCCGACCCCGACACCAGCACCTTCGGCGGCGGATCGAGCTCGGCGAGGGTCTGGGCCAGCAGGCCGGTGCCCCGGGTGCGGCTCTCCAGGACCTCCTGCTTGCGGGCCTCCGTCCAGCGCTTGTCGCCCACGCCGGCGCCGGCCAGGTGCACCACGCCCTCGACGCCCTCCAGTCCGGCCCGGTCGACCGCGCCGGCCGCCGGGTCCCAGGCGACGGCGTCAGGGGCCGCGGCGTCCCGCGGGGAGCGCACCAGCCGCACGACCTCGTGCCCGTCGCCCCGCAGCGACGCGGCGAGCGCCGAGCCGATGAGCCCACTCGAACCCGTGATCGCGACCCGCATCGGCTGTGCACCTCCGTTTGCGCAAGTAACCTGCGCGCGACACCGACCGGAGGTTATGTGGTGCTCAAGGAGTTCAAGGAGTTCATCTCCCGAGGGAACGTGATCGACCTGGCGGTGGCGGTCGTCATCGGTGCGGCGTTCACCACGATCGTGAACGCGCTGGTCGACGGGGTCATCACGCCGCTGATCGGTGCGCTGTTCGACTTCGACTTCAGCGGCTGGTCGTCGACCCTCAACGGCAACGAGATCCGGTGGGGCCTGGTGGTCGACGCCGCCATCAACTTCCTGCTGGTCGCGGCCGCCGTGTTCTTCTTCATCGTGAAGCCGATGAACATGTTGGCGGCGCGCCGCCGGCGGGGCGAGGAGCCGGTCACGGAGGAGGAGCTCTCCGACGAGGCCGTCCTGCTGACGGAGATCCGCGACCTCCTCCGCCAGCAGGGTGCGCCGGGCACCGGCGCCGGGCCCACGTCGCTCTAGCCCGCCCTGCGCACGCCGCTCGCCGCGGGTCCGCGACGCTCAGTCGCGGATCTGCTGCGAGAGGTACATCTGCTCGCCCAGCGAGGCGATCAGCGACAGCTGGGTCTCCAGCCAGTCGATGTGCTCCTCCTCGGAGACGAGCATGCGCTCCAGCAGCTCGCGGGTGCCGTTGTCGCCCAGCTCGACCGCCTTGGCGATGCCGGCGTTGAAGCGGGCGACGGCCTCCTTCTCCATCTCCAGGTCGAGCTCGAACTGCTCCGGCACCGTCTCGCCCAGGCGGACCGACCCGAGCCGCTGCAGGTTGGGCAGGCCGTCGAGGTAGAGGATTCGCTCGATCACCTCGTCGGCGTGCTTCATCTCGTCGATCGACTCGTCCCTGGTGTGCTCGGCGAGGTGCTTGTAGCCCCAGTTGGCCTGCATCTTGGCGTGGCCGAAGTACTGGTTGACGCTCGTGAGCTCGGCGGTCAGGACGTCGTTCAACAGCTCGATGATCTCGGGTGAGCTCTGCATGGGGGATGGGCTCCTAGGAACCAGGGTGCGGTCCCGCACCCTGCGTGGGCTGCGTGGCGTGCTCCCCGCCGCCGGCGCCGGCGTACCGGGCACTCGGGGCCGCTAGGCGGCGGGTTGCTCCTGCTGCTCGCCCGGGAGTGGGAGGTGGACGGCGAGCAGCGCCGCGATCGTAGGTCGGCACGACCCACAGCGCGTGCCAGCCTCGCAGCGCGCGCCCACGTCGTCCACGCAGAGGGCGCCGTCGGCGATGGCGGCTCGCACCCGCCGGTCGCTCACCACCCTGCAGTGACAGACGATCATGTGCCCACTCCGGTTCCGGGTCCCTGAGACGCACCTCCCAGAACGCCTCAGGGCTCCCATGCAGTAGGCGATAAGCATGCCTTACACCGCCGGGGGTCTGTCAAGAGGTCGGGCATCGGGCCCCGCCGGACACGGTGCGCGAAAGCCGAGTGCGAGCCGGGTCGGGCGCCGAGGTAGCGTCCCGCTCATGCACGTGGTCATCGTCGGCTGCGGTCGGGTCGGGAGCGGGCTCGCCCGTGTCATCGAGGACCGGGGCCACACCGTCGCCGTGATCGACAAGGACGCCCGGGCGTTCGGTCGGCTCCACGACGGCTTCAAGGGGCGCACCGTGACCGGGGTCGGCTTCGACCGCGACCGGCTCGCCGAGGCGGGCATCAGCGAGGCGGGAGCCCTGGCCGCCGTCACCAGCGGCGACAACTCCAACATCCTCGTCGCCCGGGTCGCCCGGGAGAACTTCGGGATCGAGAACGTGGTGGCCCGGATCTACGACCCCCGCCGGGCGATCATCTACGAGCGCCTCGGCATCCCCACCATCGCCTCGGTGCGCTGGACCACCGACCGCATCCTCCACCGCCTCCTCCCCGACGAGGCCGAGCACGTGTGGATCGACCCGGGCGCCGCCGTGGTCGTGGTCGAGCGGCCGGTCGCCGCCAGCTGGGCCGGACGGCCCCTGGAGCAGGTCGAGCTGCCGGGCGTGGCCAAGGTGGTGGCCCTGTCGCGGATGGGCGCGGCCCAGATCGCCACCCCCGACCTGGTGGCCCAGGACGGCGACGTCGTGTACCTGGCGGTCGACGCCCACAAGGTGGCCGAGCTCGACGCCCACCTCACCGGGACGGTCGGCGCCACGGGAGGAGCGCACCGATGAAGGTCGTCATCGCCGGCGGCGGGGCCGTGGGCACGTTCATCGCCCGCGAGCTCAGCGAGGCCGGCCACGAGATCTCGATCGTCGAGATCGAGCCCCGCATCGTCGAGAAGGCCCAGCGCTCCGGCGAACCGGCCAACGTCACGTGGCACGTGGCCGACGCCTGCGAGGTCGACAGCCTCGGCCGCATCGGGGTGGCCGACGCCGACGTCGTCGCCGCGGTCACCGGCGACGACGAGGACAACCTCGTCATCAGCCTGCTCGCCAAGCAGGAGTTCGCCGTGCCCCGCGTCGTGGCCCGGGTGAACAACCCGAAGAACGAGTGGCTGTTCAACGAGAACTGGGGCGTCGACGTGTCGGTGTCGACCCCGCACCTGCTCACCGCGCTCGTCGAGGAGGCGGTCAGCGTCGGCACGCTCGTGCGGCTGCTCTCGTTCGAAGGCGGGCGGGCGACGCTGATCGAGGTCACGCTGGCCGACGACAGCCCGGCCGCCGACCAGGAGATCGTCGACCTCAAGCTGCCCCGCGACTCGACCGTGGTGGCCGTGGTCCGCCACGACCGGGTCATCGTTCCCCGGGGCGACACCCGCCTCCTGGCGGGCGACGAGGTGCTGCTGATGGTCACCAACGAGTCGCTGGAGGAGGTCCGGAAGGTCCTCACCGGCACCTGAGCGGCCCCCGGTCGCCCGTCCCCGCAGCGATTCGGCCGGCACGGCCGGCGCGCCGCTCTGCCGGTCAGACCCGGGTGTGGAGGCGGCCGTACAGGTACACGCCGCCGCAGCGCCCGTCGACCGGCGGCGTGAACACCACCGGCTCGTCCAGGCCCGACTCGGGCATCGTCGCCCGGAAGATCCCGGACGCCAGGTCGACCGGCACCAGCCGGACCACCGCGTCCGCCCGGCCCAGCTCGTCGAGCACGCCCGACGGGCAGATCCGTAGGTCGAGCGCCTGGTCGCCGCCGCCCGCCGGCCCGGGCACGAGCGACACCTCGAGGCGCTGGTGCAGGCGGTCGTAGGTCCCGACGAACGGCGCCGGGTCGTCGAGCGGGCACGGCGGCCCCATCTCGGTGGTGAGTGGCACGTCGATGTCGACCAGGTCGCCCACGATCTCCGGCCACAGCGCGTCGGCCAGGCGCGCCCCGGCGGGGCTGTTGGCCAGCACCACCGCCGCGAACCGGCGCTGCGGGATCACCCGCAGGTACGACCGCTGGCCGAACGTGTCACCGTCCTGGCCCAGGCAGACCACGCCGTCCCACCGGCGGACCGTCCAGGCCAGCGCCTGGTCCTCGTCCGGCAGCGGCGACTCGATCTGCGGCTCGGCCATCGCCTCCACCGCGTTCGCCGGCAGCAGCTCGGTGCCGTTGAGGGCGATGCCGCCCGCCATGTGCAGCCGGGCGAACGCCAGCACCTCGCCGGGCGGCGCCAGGATCCCGCCCATCGGCCCGTTGGCGCGGGCCAGCGGCCAGCGGTGGACGGCCCGGGCCGGGTGCTCGTCGGTGGCGGGCTCGTGCCCCACCGCCACCCGGTGCACCAGCGCGTGCTGGGGGAGCGTGAGCGTGGCGGTGCAGCCGAGCGGGCGCACCAGCCGGCGCCGCAGCGCCCGGTCGAAGTGCTCGCCCGTGGCCACCTCGATCAGCCGCCCGGCCACCCCGAAGCCGGTGTTGCAGAAGCTGTAGGTCTCGTCGGGCGCGTGGATCTGGCCGAGCCTGCCGAGCGTGGCCACGTAGCGCTCCAGGGCGTCCTCGTTCCACCCGGTGTC